>NZ_JBQHUC010000018.1:0-65644 GCF_052065395.1 Bariatricus sp. HCP28S3_F11
CTCATGCACGGTTTGAGGTGGCAGGCGATGGAAACGGAAACTACCGCGCCATCGCTTGACCCTACCCGAACATGCCCAGGTAGTGGGAAATGTATAGCCGAACAGCAAGGGCGTTAGCAACAGCTACAAAGTGGAGAAACTCAACCAACTCATCAGAGGGTGGATTAACTATTTCAAGATAGGAAGTATGAAAACACTCTGCAAAGAACTCGACGCAAACATTAGATTTCGATTGCGCATGTGTATATGGAAGCATTGGCAGAACCCGCAAACAAGAGAACGTAACTTGATGAAGTTAGGAATAGATAAGAAAACAGCTCACAAAGCGGCTAACTGTAGCCGAGCATATGCACATGTATGCAGTTGCGGAGCAGTTAATATCGCTATAACAAACAAGAGACTAACCTCATTTGGATTAGTCTCCATGTTAGATTACTACACCGAAAGATGTGTTACTTGTTAAATTGATTGAACCGCCGTGTACCGAACGGTACGCACGGTGGTGTGAGAGGTCGAGATTTCTCATTTAGAGAAATCTCTCCTACTCAATTTAAAAGAATACGTTTCCTCCTACAAGTACTCCGGCATGTCCACTCCAGGAAGCACGGAAGGAATAGCAGTCTTTAACAGCGGCGAGCCGCGCACCTCCAAGCGCATCCTGAGCAACCTGATAGCAGAGTGAAGCGGGACCTTTATTCAGTACCCGGTTCAGAGAGCCGTTCCAGGTAGGTGAGAACTGCCCCTTCTGGTAGATTACGCCGTAAAGTGTGTTGGGATAGCGATTGCTCTCCACGCGATTCATGACTACTGTGGCAACTGCGAGCAAAGCATCATAATCAGAGGATCCTGCCTCGCATTGAAGAAGAGCGGCAAATAAAACCAGATCATTTGTTTCGGCAGTGGTTGGCGGAACAATGATATTTCCGCTGCTGCCGGATGAATGCTGCTGTGACTGCTCTTTTTCTTTTAATGCGTCTTCCGCCGCAGTACGGGCTTCTTTGGCTTTTGCAAGTGCATCCGAGGAAGAGGCAAGTTCGCTGGACGTTGCTGAAATTGCAGAGTTTAATGCTTCTTTCTGATCATCCAGCTGGGTTTTCATCTTCTGGAGTTTTTCTTGTTCTTCTTTCAGTGAAACTTCTTTTGCTTTAACATTTTGATGTACTTCTTGTAATTCTTTAAGTTTTTCTCGGTCATATTCTGTGACATTTCGGACAAACTCTGTATTGTTTAAAAATTCCCCCATGCTTTGAGATGAGAATATAATTTCCAGAAGCGAAGTATTTCCAGCTTCATACATATATTTGATTCTCTTCTTCATTGCATCATACTGCATCTCTTCATTTACGCGGGCTGCGGCAAGATCGAGCTCCGCTTTCTTTACAGATGCATCTGTATCCTCAATTTTTGATGCGAGTTCTGAGATGTCCGAGCTTAAAGCATCCAGATCCTGATTTAAAGAGTTCAGCTTGTCTTCCAGATTAGAAGTCTGTTTTTCGAGACTCTCTACAGAATCTGTTGCGTAGATTACTGTATCGGCAGAGAATACAGTAATAGCGCAGGCAAGTGCAAAGCATGTCCTGGACAGCGCTTTTAACTTCTTTTTCATAACATATTTCCTTTCGTCAAAAATGAGTCTATAATATTATACTACAAATTGCTTTATTTAGCAAACTTTGTTATACTATGATATGAAAGTAAAAGAGCTGATATACAGGAAATCTTGAAAAATCGAGGAAAATGGAATAAAAATGAGTAAAATTAAAATGGTAGGTCTGGATTTGGATGGAACATTGCTGAATGACAGAAAAGAATTGACGGCGTATGCAAGGGATGTAATCTGCCGTGCTCTGGATGCGGGTGTAACTGTGCTTGTTGCAACGGGGAGACCGATTACAGGAATTCCAAAAGAATTGAAAGAGATACCGGGCATGCGTTATGCAGTGACTGCTAACGGAGGAAGAATTCTTGATATGCAGTATCAAAAGATACTTTATGAGAATCTTGTGCCATATGAAGATGCGATTCGGGTAGTGAAGATATTTGAAGAATATGACACAATGCGAGAGATTTATTTTGACGGGCAGGGATATGTGCAGGCGGATGAACTTGCAAAAATTGACCGGTATATCCTATCAAAACCGATGGCCGATTATATACGAAATACCCGTATCGTTGTTCCGAATCTTTGGGAGAAGATCATAGAAATGGATGGTCATGGCATGGATAAAGTGCATGCTTTATTTGCGAATACAGAGGAACAGAAGGCCGCGGCAAAGCGGATTGAAGATTGTGTGGATTCTCTTTCTATCAGCAGTTCTTTGGGAAGGAATCTGGAAATCAATGCGAAAGGAGTTAATAAGGGTGCAGGACTGCTTCGACTGGGAGAACTATTGAAAATTAAGGCGGAAGAAATAATGGCATGTGGCGACGGCAGCAATGATCTCGAAATGATTCGTATGGCGGGAGTAGGAGTTGCCATGGAAAACGGAACAAATGAGGTAAAGAATGCTGCTGACTACATTACGGAATCGAATGAAGAAGACGGAGCAGCAAAAGCGATTGAAAAAATCGTCCTGGAGCAGGTAATACCGAAGGATGTTTTTCATAGAATAAAATAAATACTGTGAGAGAAAAGAGGAAAAAAGATGTTGAATATTTTAATTGCAATTATTTTGGGTATTGTTGAAGGAATTACGGAGTGGCTTCCGATCAGCAGTACTGGACATATGATTCTTGTAGAGCAATTTCTTCATATGTCTGTATCTGATGAGTTTATGGAGATGTTCCGGGTGGTAATTCAGCTCGGAGCTATCATGGCGGTTGTGGTGTTATATTTCCATAAACTGAATCCGTTTTCGAAACGGAAGACGGCCAAACAAAGGCAGAATACACTGAATCTTTGGTCTAAGATTATTGTTTCTTGTATTCCTGCAGCTATTATCGGTTTCCTGTTTGATGATGTCCTGGATAAGTATTTGTATAATTATGTAGTCGTTTCGATTATGCTTATTGTTTATGGTATTGCGTTTATTGTGATTGAGAAGAGAAATGCACATGTGCGTCCGATTATTACGAAACTTTCGGAACTCCCATATACGGTAGCTCTTTACATAGGATTATTTCAGGTACTTGCGATGATTCCGGGTACTTCCCGTTCCGGTGCTACGATTCTGGGAGGACTTCTTCTTGGTACATCCAGGTATGTTGCAGCAGAATTTACATTTTATCTTGCGATTCCGGTCATGTTTGGGGCGAGTGCGCTTAAAATGATTAAGTTCGGACTGCATTACTCGGCAATGGAAGTGGCAATTCTTATCACGGGATGTCTGGTTGCGTTCTTTGTATCTGTTTTTGCTATCAAGTTTCTGATGTCTTATATCAAGAAGCATGATTTCAAAGTGTTCGGATACTACAGGATTGCACTCGGTGTGCTGGTGTTACTTTATTTTATTATCTGGGGCTAAGTGTGACGGATAAAAAACTATAATTCTGCATATTGAATAGAAAAAAGTGGTTGTTTATGCATATAAATGTATAAATAACCACTTTACTTTTAGAAAAAAAGTGATACAATAATACCAATGCGAAGTGTCTATGATAGAATGGAGGAAAAGATTATGAAAATGAAAAAATTAGTAAGTCTTGCGCTTGTCCTTACCTGCGCTTTGACGATGACAGCTTGTGGATCTAAAAAAGAAGAAAATAACGGAGAAACAAAAGAAGAGACCGAAACCCTGATTATGGCTACAAATGCTGAATTCCCACCGTATGAATATTATGAAGGTGATGATATTGTGGGAATCGATGCAGAATTTGCAGCAGCGATTGCCGAAAAACTCGGGATGGAACTGAAGATTGAAGATATGGCATTCGATTCTATTCTGTCTGCTGTACAGAGCGGTAAAGCAGATCTTGGTGTTGCAGGCATCACGGTAGATGATACGAGAAAGAAACAGGTAGATTTTACAGACACATATTATACCGGACGCCAGGTTATTATTGTTACGGAAGGAAGTACGATTGCTTCTCCGGATGACCTTGCAGGAGATAAGATCAAGATCGGTGTTCAGCAGGGGACAACCGGTGATATTTATGCAACAGATGATTATGGTGATGAACATATCGAGCGTTACAACAAAGGTATGGAAGCAGTACAGGCTCTGGCGCAGGGAAAAGTAGATGCTGTGATTATCGACGACCAGCCGGCAAAGACTTTCGCAGAACAGGTGGAAGGTTTGAAAATACTGGAAACAGAGTATGTGGAAGAAGATTATGCAATGGCAGTAAAAAAAGGAAACGATGAGCTCCTTGAAAAGGTAAATGCTGCGATTAAAGAATTAAAAGAAGACGGAACTTTTGATGAAATTATTTCAAAATATATCACAGATTAGTGGATAGACAGATTGGCGGGAACCATGATGGGTAGTTTACAAGAACGTTTTTATACGAATTTTATAGAAGACAGCAGATGGCATTATATCGCAGATGGACTGAAGGTTACATTAGTTGTAACCTTCTGTGCTGTAATAATCGGTGTGGTATTGGGATTCCTTCTTGCCATTGTACGTTCGACATATGATAAAACCGGACGCATGAAAATACTGAATGCTCTTTGCCAGGCATATATTACGGTGATTCGTGGCACGCCGGTAGTTGTGCAGCTTTTGATTATTTATTTTGTTATTTTTGGAAGCGCAAGAGATATAAGCAAAGAACTGGTTGCAATTCTTGCATTTGGAATGAACTCCAGTGCGTATGTGGCTGAGATCTTCCGTTCAGGAATCATGTCTGTCGATAACGGACAGTTTGAAGCCGGACGAAGCCTGGGATTTAATTACCGGCAGACAATGTTTTACATTATTATGCCGCAGGCATTTAAGAATGTACTACCGGCGCTCGGAAATGAATTTATTGTTCTGCTTAAGGAAACTTCGGTTTCCGGATATATCGCTCTTCAGGATCTGACGAAGGGCGGCGACATTATCAGAAGCCGTACATTCGATGCATTCATGCCGTTGATGGCAGTGGCGCTGATCTATCTGATTATGGTGATGATCTTCACGAAACTCGTGAGTCTGCTGGAGAGGAGGCTGAGAAACAGTGATCACTAATGGAGAAGTTTTAATCCGTGTTGAAGGTCTCCGCAAGAGCTTTGGCGATTTTTATGCACTAGATGGAATCAATGAAGAAATTAGAAAAGGTGAAGTGGTTGTGATCGTGGGGCCTTCGGGTTCGGGAAAATCTACATTTCTCCGTTCGTTGAATCTGCTTGAGGTCCCAACAGAAGGACACATTTATTTTGAAAATGTAGATATTACGGACAAGAATGTGGATCTGGACAAACACCGTCAGAAGATGGGAATGGTATTTCAACATTTTAATCTTTTCCCACATAAAACGATTCTGGAAAATATTACACTTGCTCCGATCAAGCTTTTGAAAAAAAGCAAAGAGGAAGCAGAAACAAGAGCTATGGAGCTTTTGAAACTTGTTAATCTTGAAGAGAAAGCGAATTCTTATCCTTCCCAACTTTCAGGAGGGCAGAAACAGAGGATTGCAATTGTGCGTTCGCTGGCAATGGATCCGGATGTGATGCTGTTTGATGAACCGACTTCAGCTCTTGATCCTGAGATGGTAGGAGAGGTACTGGAACTTATGAAACAACTCGCCAGAGACGGCATGACTATGGTAGTCGTCACGCACGAGATGGGATTTGCGAAAGAAGTGGGAACGCGTGTTCTTTTTGTGGATGAAGGAAAAGTGAAAGAACAGGCTGAACCGGAAGAATTCTTTGAGCATCCGAAGGATGAACGTCTGAAAGAATTCCTGTCAAAAATCCTTTAGAATTCTGAAAATATATTTCATATGAGCGTTTTTTACTGCTGTCGGGAGGATTGTAGTGGTTCAGACAATCCTCCCGACAGTGATATCTCTGTGTATTACTCGTCGAAAATGCTTACAATCTCACCGTCAAGGATACGATTGGTATTCTTGACAGCACAGAAATTACCGCACATACTGCAGGTGTCTTCTTTTTCCGGTTTTGCCTCGGCACGGTAACGGCGGGCTTTTTCCGGATCCATGCTCAGTTCGAACATAGCTTCCCAGTCAAGGCGCTTTCTTGCTTCACTCATCTTGTAATCCCAATCAGCAGCTCCTGGAACTCCTTTGGCAATATCAGCAGCGTGGGCCGCTATTTTTGCTGCGATGATTCCTTCTTTTACATCGGCTGCGTTCGGAAGACGAAGATGTTCTGCAGGTGTTACGTAGCAGAGGAACGCAGCGCCGGCTGCAGCGGCGATTGCGCCTCCGATCGCAGAGGTTATATGATCATATCCCGGAGCAACGTCTGTTACAAGAGGTCCGAGCACGTAGAACGGAGCACCATGGCACAGTGTTTTCTGGATTTCCATATTTGCTGCAATCTGGTTCATCGGCATATGGCCAGGGCCTTCGATCATTACTTGAACGTCTTTCTCCCATGCACGTTTTGTCAGTTCTCCAAGCGTGATCAATTCTTCAATCTGTGCAGTGTCTGTAGCATCTGCAATACAGCCGGGACGGCATGCATCACCGAGACTCATAGTAATGTCATATTTCTGACAGATATCGAGAATTTCATCATAATGCTCATAGAACGGATTTTCCTTTCCGGTCATTTCCATCCAGGCGAACATGATAGATCCACCGCGGGAAACGATATTCATAAGACGTTTGTTCTGCTTAAAGCGGGCAGCAGTAGCACGATTCATTCCGCAGTGAATGGTCATAAAGTCCACACCGTCTTCTGCGTGCATGCGCACGATGTCCAGCCATTCTTCAGAAGTGATCTGGCCGAGGGCTTTATGATAATAAACGACAGCGTCGTAAATCGGCACAGTTCCGATCATAGCCGGACAGGTTTCTGTCAATTTGCGGCGGAAAGTACGGGTATCGCCGTAGGAACTGAGATCCATGATTGCTTCGGCACCCATATCAACTGCAGAACGGACTTTCTCATATTCCATATCCACATCTTTCCAGTCGCGGGATACGCCCAGATTTACATTAATCTTGGTGGTCAGCTTGGCTCCGACACCGCTCGGACTTAAGCTGGTATGTTTTTTATTGCATGGAATGATTACCTCTCCTTTTGCAATCAGTTTTCTTAAATCCTCCACATCCATATGCTCTTTCTGAGCAACAATTTCCATTTGTGGGGTAATGATGCCTTTTCGTGCGGCATTCATCTGTGTTGTGTAATTTGACATCTCGTTTTCCTCCTTGTTTTCAAATATGAAAATGGCGCCGGAGGTATCCGGCTTTGGTTACCTGAATAGGAAAACTCCTATTCACCGCGGCAGAAGGTGGTGCCCCCAATCGGTCGCGGTGGGTGCCTTATGGAATAAAGCTATTATAGAACAAAAAAACTGCGGTACACCAACCGGTATCGCAGTATAAAAGCAATTTGTTCCCTACGTTGGCATTATCCAAATCAGGTTATGGGTTAAAGCAATACAGCTTACTCTCAGCCTGCTTCTGCAAGCACCCCGTGTTTACTTGTCTATTGTAGCACTCTGATGGAGTGTAGTCAAGAGAAGGGGCGAACGAGGGATGGCATTTTGCATATATTAATAAGGAAAAGATTTCTTGTGAGGAAAAGAAATGCCGTATTCAATTATGCTGGATGCAGGACACGGTGGGGAAGAGCCGGGAGCAGTCTATATGGGACGACAGGAGAAAGATGATACTTTGAACCTTGTACTTGCTATTGGTGAGATTTTACAAAATAACGGAATTGATGTAGAATATACGAGAACAACGGATGTTTATGAGAGCCCATATCAGAAAGCGATGGAGGCAAATGAGGCAGGAGTGGATTTCTTCATATCAATACACCGAAATTCCAGTCCAATTCCGAACCAGTACATGGGAGTGGAGAGCCTTGTATATGATCTTTCCGGCATCAAATATGAGATGGCAAAAAATATCAATGCCCAACTGGAAACGGTAGGATTTGTTAATCTTGGAGTGCAGGCACGTCCTAATCTGGTGGTTCTTCGGAGAACGCAAATGCCGGCGGTTCTGGTGGAGGTCGGATTTATGAATTCAGATACGGACAACAAACTGTTTGACGAAAATTTTAATGATATTGCATCGGCGATTGCAGATGGGATCATGGATACATTGAATGTAGGAACGACCGGACAGACACAGCCGGATACAGAGCTGCGGGTACAGGTAGGGGCTTTTCGAAACAGTGTTTACGCAGAGAGATTGCTTAGGGAGTTGACAGAACAGGACTTCCCGGCATATATTGATGATAAGGGACAATTTGACAGGGTACAGGTGGGAAGATATCGGACACTGGATGAGGCGGCGACTATGGAGCGGCGACTGAAAATGGCGGGGTATCCTACGGTTATCGTGAGTATCCCGTTATAGAGTATGAAGCGTCTTAGAAGATCGATATACAAAGAAAAAGGATAAAATGTTAAAGCTGGAGGAAATAAATATGGCGGAAAAGTTACAATTTCGTGAGAAACTGACAGGAATTCTGAAGATATGCGAATCAAAAGAAAATGTGGTTTTGAAAGAGGAGGTGGAGGCATTTTTTCAGGAAGATAACCTTACACCGGAACAGATGGAACTGGTATTTGATTATCTGTTGTCTCAGAGAGTTATTGTAAAGGGATACGTGAAAGCCGGGGGCAGCGTGATCGCTGCGTCCGGAAAGGAAGGAAATTCGGTATTCAGCAGTGAAGAAGAACAGTATCTGGCAGTATATGAGAAGGAACTACAGGTGATGAAAGGGGACGAGCCGTTTGCTGCGTTGCTGCCGAGAATTGTAGAGATGGCAAAAGAAATGCATCGCCCGGAAGTGTTTATTGGTGATCTGATACAAGAAGGAAATATGGGGATGATGTTGGCGGCAAACCAGACGGAAGAAGAAGAAACGATGCTCCTTATGGCGCGTGAAAGCATGCAGGCCCTTCTGGAATCACAGACGGAGATGAAGCTTCAGGATCGCAAAATGGTAGAAAAGGTCAATAATCTGGATGATCAGATTAAAAAGCTGACGGAAGAAATGGGGAGAAAGATCAGTGTAGACGAGTTGGTGGAGCTGATGGGAGTAAGCGAAGAAGAAATTGAAGATATTCTGCGGCTTGCAGGTGAATAAAAGTATGAAAAAAAGGTCCGTCAGGACCTTTTTTCATACTATATGATAAAATTATACACTTTCTTTGGAAGATGGCAGATAGAGATGGACTTTCTCAATCCGGTTTTTGTCCAATTTTTCAACAACCATCCGGATTCCGTCTTCGGTAGTGACTTCGTCATTTTCTTCAGGAAGTCGGTCAAGACGTTCAATAATAAAACCGCCTACGGAATCATAATCTTCAGATTCAAGACGCAGATCCAGGCTGTCATTCAGATCATCCAGATTGGTAGAACCTTCCACAATATATTCAAGCTCGTTTATGGCGACAATATTTTCTTCTTCATTCTCGTCATATTCATCGTGAATCTCTCCAACGATTTCTTCCAGAATGTCTTCTAATGTAATCAAACCGGCTGTTTCACCATATTCATCAAGGACGATGGCAATGTTGAAAGAAGCCTGACGCATTTCCACGAGAAGCTCGGAAATGTTTTTATATTCATATGTGAAATATGCCTCGCGAAGAATATCCTGTATGTGAAATTCCTTTTTGTTGTTGTCGAAAAGGAGTAAATCCTTCATATTAATGGTGCCTACTACGTTGTCTTTCGACTCGGAATATACCGGAAGACGTGTAAATTTGTCTTCGCGGAATAAGTGGATTAATTCCTCGTAAGTGCTGTTGACATCTGCAAAAGTTACATTAACTCTGGGAACCATAACGTCTTTTGCTTTAGCGTCTCCCAGATCAAATACATTGTAAATCATTTCTTTTTCTTCTGATTCAATCACGCCGTCCTCATGGCTGACATCGACGATCGTGCGCAGTTCTGTCTCTGTCATTGCATCATTTTTAGCATTCGGATCAACTTTCAGCAAGTATAATACTCCGTTCGATAAAATGTTAATCAAGAAAATGACCGGTGTCATCACCTTAATGAAAACGCGGATGAACGGTGCATAGAGCAGGGAAAACTTTTCGGCGTGGATGGTAGCCATTGTCTTTGGAGTAATCTCACCAAAAATCAAAATAAATACGGTCAGAAGAGCACTTGCGAATGCGACGGCTGATCCGCCGAGGCTATATGCCAGGGTCGTGGTCAAAGAGGCGGCTCCCAGGTTGACAATATTATTGCCGATCAAAATTGCACTCAACATTTTACTGGAATTCTCTGTTATCTCCAGTACGGTGACCGCGCGCTTGTTGCCTTCATCTGCCAGGGCGCGCATTCGTATTTTGTTTACAGTTGTAAGTGCTGTCTCTGCGGAAGAAAAGAATCCGGAAAGAATCAGCAGAATGAATAAGATTATTATTTGCGTGACGTCACTCGAGTCCACAGTGTAAATCAACTCCTTTATAAATTGGTATTTGTTATCCAATATAACGCATTTTCGGGCATTTTGCAAGAGCGCATTGAACTCAAGGAAAATTTAGTGTATGATTAATAGGATTGAAAACGAAGAGAAGCAGGAGATTGACATGAAAAGTAAATTTGAAAATGAACTGTTTACACTAATAGATAAAGAAAGAATTCTAAAAGACGAACCAATGAAGAATCATACGACATTTCGGATTGGAGGTCCGGCGGATTATTTTATAAGACCGAACAATGCAGAAGAAATCGCATTGATAATCGGACTTTGCAGACGGGAGAAAACTCCTTATTATATAGTAGGAAATGGGAGTAATCTTCTTGTGGGTGACAAAGGATGTCGTGGAGTGGTGATCCAGATTTTCAAATCGATGAATCAGATCGAAGTGTCGGACAATATGATTGCTGCGGGAGCAGGAAGCTCGCTGGCTCAGATTGCATCTGCTGCACTGGGAGCCGGATTGACCGGGTTTGAATTTGCTGCCGGGATTCCGGGTACCTTGGGAGGAGCTGTTGTCATGAATGCCGGTGCTTACGGAGGAGAGATGAAAGATGTACTGGTTTCTGTGGATGTCTTGACGAAGGAAGGTAAAATTCTTACTTTGCAGGCTGAAGAGTTGAAGCTGGGATATCGTACCAGTATTGTCCCGACGGATGGGTATATTGTGCTGTCAGCCAGAATCGCTTTAAGCGGTGGGAAAAAAGATGAAATCAGGGCAAAAATGGAAGAACTCCGGGAAAAAAGGGTCACAAAACAACCGCTGGAATATCCGAGCGCGGGAAGTACATTTAAAAGACCGGAAGGCTACTTCGCCGGTAAACTGATCCAGGATGCCGGATTGAAAGGATTTTCGGTCGGGGGTGCTCAAGTGTCAGAAAAACATTGTGGCTTTGTGATTAATACGGGGAATGCAACGGCAGCGGATGTGCAAAGCCTGATTGGAGAGGTGATTGACCGAGTCAGGAAAACGACAAACGTGACATTGGAGCCGGAAGTAAAACAGATTGGAGAGTTTTAGGATGAGATTCGTGATTGTGACGGGGATGTCAGGAGCGGGAAAGAGTACCACATTAAAAATGATGGAAGACATGGGATATTTTTGCGTGGATAATATGCCAATTCCGTTGATGTCAAAACTTACGGAACTGTTTATGGTGCCAAATGGAGAGATTAATAAAGTTGCGCTTGGACTTGATATCCGAAGCGGACAGAATCTGGATGAACTGGAAAATATCCTGAATGAGATGGATCTCGCTCAAATCCCGTATGAGATCCTGTTTTTAGAGGCACGGGATGAAACATTGATCAAACGATACAAAGAGACGAGAAGAAATCATCCGCTGGCTGGCGCGGGACGAGTAGAAAAGGGAATTGCATTAGAACGGCAGAAAGTGGGATTCCTGAAAAAACGCGCAAACTATATTCTGGATACCAGCAGGCTCCTTACGAGAGAATTAAAGGCAGAACTAAGTAAAATATTTGTTGAAAACCGTGAATATAAGAACCTTTATATTACCGTTTTGTCATTCGGATTTAAATACGGAATCCCAAATGATGCGGATCTGGTTTTTGATGTCAGGTTTCTTCCGAATCCGTATTATATAGACGAGCTTCGCCCGCAGAGTGGGAATGACAAGCCTGTTCAGGAGTATGTGATGAATAATGAGCTTGCCAGAGAATTTTTGGAGAAGCTGGTAGATATGGTTCAATTTTTGATGCCGAATTATGCGGCTGAAGGGAAGCATCAGCTAGTGATAGCAATTGGATGTACAGGAGGGAAACACCGTTCTGTTACAATTGCAAATGCTTTGTATGACAGATTGACTGTAACGGAAGAAGATTATGGATTAAAGAAGGAACACCGAGATCTGGCTAAAGATGCTGTGGTGAAAGCAAAGTAGGAGGAAAAATGTCGTTTTCGGGAAATGTAAAAGAAGAGCTTTCGCATCATTTGGGTAGTGCCAGGCATTGCCGTATCGCCGAAACTGCTGCAATCATCAGTATTTGCGGCGGGGTTATGATTGACAGTAGAGGCCGGTATTCTTTAAAAATTCATACAGAAAATCTGTCAGTTGCAAGAAAGTGCTTTACTTTATTAACAAAAACATTTAATATAAGAACTGATATCGCAATACGCACGAACCGTATGAAGGGAAGTGTGTCATATTATATCGTTGTAAAAGAGCATGATGCAGCACTCAGAATATTACAGGCGACGAAGTTGATCGATCAGTACGGAGAGGTTGAAGAAGAACTTTCTGTGGTGCGGAATATTGTAATTCAGGAGACGTGCTGCAAGCGAGCTTTTATAAGAGGCGCTTTTCTGGCATCTGGTTCCATGAGCGACCCGGAAAAGTCGTATCACTTTGAAATCGTATGCGCTACGAGAGAGAAGGCAGAGCAGATACAGAAGATTATGAAGTGCTTCGAACTGGATGGCAAGATCGTACTGCGGAAGAAATCTTTTGTAGTATACTTAAAAGAAGGTTCACAGATTGCGGATGTGCTTAACGTCATGGAGGCACATGTGGCATTGATGGAATTTGAGAATGTGCGCATCCTGAAAGATATGAGGAATACGGTGAACCGTAAGGTAAACTGTGAGACTGCGAATATCAATAAAACGGTTTCCGCTGCTGTTAAGCAGATCGATGATATAAGATATATACAGGAAACAAAAGGACTGGATAAGCTGCCGGAAGGATTGAAGGATATGGCCCTTACAAGACTTACATATCCGGAGGCATCTTTGAAGGAACTGGGAAGTCTGCTGACCCCGCCTGTTGGTAAGTCAGGCGTGAATCACAGATTGAGAAAATTAAGTGAAATGGCAGAAGAGTTAAGGACAAAGCAAGGAGGAGCATTATGATTAAAAAACCGATAACGATTCAATTGTCAGAAGGATTAGATGCCAGACCGATTGCGCTTCTTGTTCAGGAAGCAAGTCAGTATTCAAGCACAGTGTACATAGAAGTTGCTGACAAGCAGGTCAACGCAAAGAGCATTATGGGCATGATGAGTTTACGGTTGACCCCAGGTGAAGAGATTACTGTTGTAGCCAACGGGGCAGATGAAGAGGAAGCAGCGAAAGGAATCGAAACATTTCTTGTCAATGTAAAGAATAAATAAGTAATCTGGAAAAGGCATGGATAGCCATGCCTTTTTTTAAATGTTTGCCCAACGTCTGTAGAAATGATTCGGCGGACTGCCTTGGGGTGGAGAGGAAGGGGAAATGGATCAGGAGGTGTCTGTATGAAAAAAGCATTATTCATTTATAATCCGAATGCAGGAAAAGAACTTTTGAAGCCGAAACTGTCGGATATTCTTGACATTATCGTAAAAGCAGGATATGAGGTGGTGGTCTATCCGACTCAGAGCTATAAAGATGCGTACAGAAAGGTTGTATCCTTTACTGAAAAATATGACAGGGTTATTTGCAGCGGAGGAGACGGAACGTTAGATGAAGTTGTGACCGGAATGATGGAGAGAACAGAAAAAGTGCCGATTGGATACATTCCTACCGGAACTACAAATGATTTTGCTAATAGCCTTCATATTCCGAAAGATTTGCTTCAGGCTGCAGATACTGCAGTCAGCGGAGCGGAGTTCGGATGTGATATCGGAAAATTTAATGACGATGTATTTGTGTATATTGCAGCTTTCGGCCTGTTTACGGATGTTTCTTACCAGACAAAACAGGAGATGAAGAACATTCTGGGGCATCTTGCATATCTTCTTGAAGGAATGACAAGGCTTTTTGATATTCCATCTTATAAAATCAAAGTATCGCATGACGGAGAGGAATTTGAGGATGAATTTATTTTCGGAATGGTAACAAATTCGCGTTCAGTCGGTGGATTTCGCAATATGATCGGGAAAAACGTCATATTTGATGATGGGGAATTTGAAGTAACACTGATTAAAACACCGAAAAATCCGATAGCACTTCAGGAAATTATAGCAGCGCTTCTGATTAGCCAGATCGATACGAAATATATGTATTCTTTTCGAACCAAGGAAATCCATTTTGAGTCAGTGGAAGAGATTCCATGGACATTGGACGGTGAATTCGGAGGAGAGCATGATGAAGTGAATATTTATAATTGTCAGCGCGGTCTGACTATTGTCGTGCCTGCAAAAAGTGTAAAAGATCTGTCTTTAGAAGGAAGAAAGAAAAAGGAGAAATAGCCTGCGAAAACGGGGACTTTCGCTATTGAAACAGTAAAAAAAGTAAAAAAATAAAAAAAACACTTGTATATTAGTGGAAAATGAGATACAATAAGCGAGTGAGGTAAATCACCTGGCCCCCTGGTCAAGCGGTCAAGACGCGACCCTCTCACGGTCGAATCAGGGGTTCGATTCCCCTGGGGGTCAGCCTTTTTTAATGCCATCAGAGAAGTGGAGGAATGAAAATGTTAGTATCAGCAAAAGAGATGCTTCAGAAAGCAAAAGCTGGACATTATGCAGTAGGACAGTTTAATATCAACAATCTTGAGTGGACAAAAGCAATTTTAACTGCAGCAGAGGAAACAAAATCACCGGTTATTCTTGGTGTGTCTGAAGGTGCTGGAAAGTACATGTGCGGATACAAGACAGTTGTTGGTATGGTGAATGGTATGCTGGAAGAAATGAATATTACGGTTCCGGTAGCACTTCATCTGGATCACGGCAGCTATGACGGATGTATGAAATGTATCGAAGCAGGTTTCTCATCAGTTATGTTTGACGGTTCTCATTATCCGATTGAAGAGAATGTCGCAAAGACAAAAGAACTGGTAGCAATTTGTGCTGAAAAGGGATTGTCTCTTGAAGCAGAAGTTGGAGCTATCGGTGGAGAAGAAGATGGCGTTGTTGGTATGGGCGAATGCGCAGACCCGAACGAGTGCAAGATGGTTGCTGACCTTGGAGTAGATTTCCTTGCGGCTGGTATTGGTAATATCCATGGAAAATATCCGGCTAACTGGCAGGGACTCAGCTTCGAAACTTTGGATGCAATCCAGCAGCTTACCGGAGATCTCCCGTTAGTGCTTCATGGCGGAACAGGTATTCCGGATGATATGATTAAGAGAGCAATTGATCTTGGTGTGTCTAAGATTAATGTTAATACAGAATGTCAGCTCGTATTTGCAGAAGCCACTCGCAAATATATTGAAGCTGGTAAAGACCTGGAAGGAAAAGGATTTGATCCTCGTAAACTTTTGAAACCGGGTTCAGAAGCAATTGTTGCTAAAGTAAAAGAAAAAATGGAATTATTTGGCTCTGTGGGAAAAGCTGAATAATCATTTGGAAAATGGACAAGGATGTCCTATGAAAAATGGTATAAAAGGAGTTTTGCTTAACTGCAAGACTCCTTTTTGATAATATTAGGCAGAGGGATAACTGCCGGAAATAAGAATGAAAGAATCTGAGAGGGAAACATATGAGTAGTGTAGTAAATGTAGCTGATATTTTTGGGGAAAATGTATTTAATGATGCTGTCATGCAGGAACGTCTTCCGAAAAAAACTTACAAGGAACTGAAGAAAACAATTGAAGAGGGGAAAGAACTGGCAGCGACAACGGCCGATGTAATAGCGCATGAGATGAAAGAGTGGGCGATTGAAAAAGGTGCAACTCATTATTCGCACTGGTTTCAGCCGCTTACCGGAGCGACAGCAGAGAAACATGATTCTTTTATTTCTGCGCCCAGATCGGATGGGAAGGTACTGATGGAGTTCTCGGGTAAAGAATTGATTAAGGGAGAACCGGACGCATCTTCTTTCCCGTCGGGAGGACTCAGATCTACGTTTGAGGCAAGGGGCTATACAGCGTGGGATTGTACTTCGCCGGCATTTGTGAAAAAGGATCCAGAGGGGACCGGAGCTATTCTCTATATCCCGACGGCATTCTGCTCGTATACAGGCGAGGCGCTGGATCAGAAAACACCGCTTCTTCGTTCCATGGAAGCAATCAATAAACAATCTATTCGCCTTCTGAGATTGTTCGGAAACACAACTTCTCAGAAAGTGATTCCTTCAGTTGGAATTGAACAGGAGTATTTCCTTGTGGATCGGGATAAATATTTGAAGAGAAAAGATCTGGTGTTTACAGGACGTACGTTGTTTGGCGCAATGCCTCCGAAAGGGCAGGAACTGGACGATCATTATTTTGGAGCAATCCGTGAAAGAATTGCAGCTTTTATGAAAGATGTGAATGAAGAACTCTGGAAAATGGGAGTTTCTGCTAAGACGCAGCATAATGAAGTAGCTCCGGGACAGCATGAACTTGCACCAATCTATGAGCAGTGTAATGTGGCTGTTGACCACAACCAGCTTGTGATGGAGACGCTGAAACAGGTCGCGTATCGTCATAATCTGCATTGCCTGCTTCATGAAAAGCCATTTGAAGGGGTGAATGGTTCCGGAAAACACAATAACTGGTCTTTAGTTACGGATGATGGAATCAATCTCCTTGATCCTGGAAAAACTCCGCACGAGAATATTCAATTCCTGCTGGTTCTGACTTGTGTTTTACGTGCAGTAGATCGGCATGCGGAGCTTTTGAGAGAATCGGCATCGGATGTGGGAAATGATCATCGGCTGGGGGCAAATGAAGCGCCGCCGGCAATTATTTCAGCGTATCTTGGGGAACAGTTGGAGGATGTACTTACACAGCTGATCAATACTGGGGAAGCGGCACACAGCTTGAAGGGCGGCAAATTGCATACGGGTGTGAGTACACTTCCGGATTTTGCTAAGGATGCAACTGACCGCAACAGAACCTCACCATTTGCCTTTACAGGGAATAAATTTGAATTCCGTATGGTGGGTTCCAGAGATTCTGTAGCTGCTCCGAATGTTGTTTTGAATACAATCGTTGCGGAAGCGTTTTCGGATGCGTGTGATGTGCTGGAAGCGGCGGATGATTTTCAGATGGCTGTACACAATCTGATCAAGCAGTATGCTTCTGAACATCAGAGAATTGTGTTCAATGGTAATGGATATTCCGAGGAATGGGTGAAAGAAGCGGAAAGACGTGGCCTTCCGAATATCAAAACTATGGTTGAATCTGTGGAGTATCTGACCACAGAAGATACGGTTCAGATGTTCGAAAAATTCGACGTGTTTACCCGTGCTGAGTTGGAATCACGCGCGGAGATTAAATACGAGACTTATTCCAAAGCAGTGAATATTGAGGCGCGTTCTATGATCGATATTGCAAGTAAGCACATCGTTCCGGCGGTGATCCATTATGTGACTTCTCTCGCGAATTCAATTAATCAGGTGAAACAGGCGAATTCGAATGCGAGCACAGTCGTACAGGACAAATTGCTTGTACAGGCATCGAAACTGTTGACAGATACACAAAATGCATTGGAGAAGCTTATTTCCGTGACGGATGAAGTCGCGAAAAAAGAAATCGGAAGAGAACAGGCGTATTTTATCATGCAGGAAGTAGTTCCGGTGATGGGACAATTAAGAAAACCCGTTGATGAACTCGAAATGATTGTGGACAAGAGCATGTGGCCGATGCCTTCTTACGGGGATCTGTTATTTGAAGTATAATCCATGAAAGTATTGGTGGATATGTTGAAAATCGCATAAGATGCTATGATGATTTGTGAAAAAATCCACAAAAAGGAAAAATTGTCTTGCATTTTTTGAAAAAAGAGTGTATCGTAAACGTATCTAAAAAGCAAATATATTTAGAACATGAACGAGGGCGTTCCGCATAAGGCGGGATGCCCTCACTTTTTGTATCAGGAAAGGAAGGTAGTTATGAGTAGTGAACTGTTTAATGTGGCAGATATTTTTGGCGAAGATGTATTCAATGATACTGTTATGCAGCAGAGACTGCCAAAGAAAGTTTATAAGAAACTGAAAGAGACAATTGAAGAGGGGAAAGAGCTGGATCTTGCAACTGCAGATGTAATTGCGCATGAGATGAAAGAATGGGCAATTGAAAAAGGTGCTACTCATTATACACATTGGTTCCAGCCGCTCACCGGTGTGACTGCTGAAAAGCATGATTCTTTCATTTCAGCACCGCTGCCGAGTGGTAAAGTATTAATGAGTTTTTCCGGAAAAGAACTGATCAAAGGTGAACCGGATGCCTCTTCATTCCCGTCAGGCGGACTGCGTGCCACCTTCGAAGCGAGGGGCTATACAGCGTGGGACTGCACTTCACCGGCATTTGTGAGAAAAGATGCAGGTGGGGCAATCCTCTGTATTCCTACAGCATTCTGCTCTTACACCGGTGAGGCGCTTGATGAGAAGACACCACTTCTTCGTTCGATGGAAGCGATTAATAAAGAATCGATCAGGCTTCTTCGCTTATTTGGAAATACAACATCCAAGAAAGTGACACCATCTGTTGGTCCTGAACAGGAATATTTTCTGGTAGATGCGAAGAAATTCATGCAGAGAAAAGATCTTATCTATACAGGACGTACATTGTTTGGAGCAATGCCTCCGAAAGGGCAGGAACTGGACGATCATTATTTTGGAACGATTCGTCAGAGAATCGCTGCTTTTATGAAAGATGTAAATGAGGAACTCTGGAAACTTGGCGTGGCTGCAAAAACACAGCATAATGAAGTTGCCCCGGCACAGCACGAACTTGCACCGATTTATGCCGAGGCAAATATTGCGGTAGATCATAATCAGATTGTAATGAAGACACTGAAAAAAGTTGCATGCGAACATGGCATGAAATGTCTTCTTCATGAAAAACCGTTTGCCGGTGTTAACGGTTCTGGTAAACATAATAACTGGTCTATTACAACAGATGACGGAATTAATCTTCTTGATCCGGGAAAAACTCCACACGAGAATATCCAGTTCCTTCTGGTACTTGCCTGCATTTTGAAAGCGGTAGATACCCATGCAGATCTGCTTCGTGAGTCTGCGGCAGATCCTGGTAATGATCATAGATTGGGAGCAAATGAAGCACCTCCGGCTATTATTTCTGTATTCCTTGGTGAGCAGCTTGAAGATGTTGTGGAACAGTTGATCAGTACAGGAGAGGCAACACACAGCCTTGCAGAAAGTAAATTGATGACAGGTGTGTCAACACTTCCTGATCTGACAAAAGATGCAACTGACCGAAACAGAACTTCACCGTTTGCGTTTACGGGAAATAAATTCGAGTTCCGTATGGTAGGTTCCCGTGATTCGATTGCAGGCCCGAATGTTGTATTGAACACAATCGTTGCAGAAGCTTTTTCTGAGGCATGTGATGTTCTGGAGAAAGCAGAAGATTTTGATGTTGCAGTACATAACTTAATCAAAGAATATCTGACGGAACATCAGAGAATTATTTTCAATGGCAATGGATATTCGGACGAATGGGTTGCAGAGGCTGAGAAACGCGGTCTTCCGAACATTAAGTCCATGGTGGAAGCAATTCCGGCGCTTACAACTGATAAAGCGGTAGATTTGTTCGGTAAATTCCATGTATTTACCAAAGCGGAACTGGAGTCCAGAGCTGAGATTAAATACGAGAATTATGCCAAGGCAATTAATATTGAAGCGAAAGCGATGATTGACATTGCTGCAAAACAGATTATCCCGGCAGTTGTGAAATATACAAAGACTCTCGCTGATACTGTAATCGCAGTTAAAGAGGCAGGAGCAGATGCTTCTGTTCAGGAAGAGATGCTTTCTGAAGTGACAGCACTTCTTGCAGAGGCTAAGAAAGCTCTGTCTGCTCTGTCTGATATTACAGAAGAAGCTGCTGAAAAAGAAGAAGGAAAAGTTCAGTCTGAATTTTATCATTTCAGTGTAGTACCGGCAATGGCAGCACTTCGTAAACCGGTGGATGAACTGGAAATGATTGTGGATAAGGAAGTATGGCCGATGCCTTCTTATGGAGATCTTCTGTTTGAAGTTTAAAACTCTGTGGGATAAAGTGGAAATTTTAGAAAAAGCATAGAAAATCATAATATAATTTTAAGACCTTAGACTTGGAAAGTGGAAGCTTTTATGCTACGCTAAGTCTAAGGTCTTTTTTGAAACAGAGAGTGGATTTTGGAAAATGCAGTTTGTTTCAGATGGGATAAAGCCAGTTGGAGAGTATAGAGGAGAACAAGGATGAGCAGAACAGAATTTTTGGAAAAATTAAGAGAAACACTCGATCAGAATGTTTCACCGCATGTGGTACGGGAAAATGTAGAATATTACGGACGATATATCAATGAAGAGATGAGAAAGGGACGAAGCGAACAGGAGATACTGGAAGAATTGGGAGATCCCTGGGTGATTGCGAAGACGATCATTGACTCCGAGGAAGCGAAGAATGGCGGAGAGTATATTTATGAATCGAACAGTGGATATGGGGCAGCCGGTGGGGCCGGAAAGGATTACAGTACGAACCAGGTGAAAGTGTTCCGGTTTGATACATGGTGGAAAAAGCTGTTGCTTGTGCTGGTTGTTGTGGGTATTATCTGCGTTGTCGTTTCGATAATCACCGGATTAGTCAGCCTGATTGCACCAGTTGTGATTCCGATACTGATCATTATGCTACTGATAAAATTGATAAAAGGATCAAAGGAATAGAAGGGTACAATAAAAGACCGATAGGGGAGCTACCGGTCTTTTGAGGGGAGTATAAATAATTAATAAGGGGTTGTAGAAAGTGTTCTCTCTACAGAAATCAGTATAATATAAACTGGTAAAAAAATCAAGCAAAAATTAAAAAATCCTTAAGGTTCGCATAAAAAGGAAATGCCGGGAGATACTATAGTCTGTACCAGATACAAGCAAGTGGTGCTTGTAGCCGGAAAATGTTTATTAAATCAGGCAGGAGGAATATCAAATGGCAAAGAATTATAGCTCATCAGAGAGCAGCACAAACAAAAATTCGTATTCTTCGTATGGAAACGAACAGAGTAGAAATGCATCAGACAGGAATGCATCAAACAGAAACGCGTCAGACAGGAATGGGTCTAACAAAAATGCGTCAGGAAGAAACGCAGCGGACAAAAATGTATCTGACAGAAACAATGCTGGTCAGAACCGGAATGCGGGAAGTGACAAATACTAGAGTACTGCTGTAAAGGCTGGGGATGTGGTGCCGTTAAACAGGCACTGCATCCCCTGATTCTAATATCATATATAGATAAAAACGTCCAAAGGACGTTTTTTTGTTTGCAGGGAAGTGTTGACAAAACAGTATCAGTAAACGTAATATAGAATGGAAGAAAAACTGGAGGATACACATGGAAAAAATGGAGTTGATTGCACCCTGTCATTTTGGACTGGAATCGGTTCTTAAAAGAGAGGTGCTTGATCTGGGGTATGAAATAGCGTCGGTTGATGATGGAAGAGTAAGTTTCTGGGGAGATGCGCAGGCAATCTGCGATGCGAATATTTTTTTGCGCACGGCAGAACGCGTTCTTTTGAAGGTGGGCGCTTTTAAGGCAGAGACGTTTGAAGAATTATTTGATAAGACCAGAGCTCTGCCATGGGAGAGATATATACCGAAAAACGGAAAATTCTGGGTGACAAAAGCAGCGTCT
The DNA here is from genome assembly GCF_052065395.1 of Bariatricus sp. HCP28S3_F11. NCBI lineage: Bacteria > Bacillati > Bacillota > Clostridia > Lachnospirales > Lachnospiraceae > Bariatricus > Bariatricus sp. HCP28S3_F11. The sequence continues at coordinate 22,013 of NZ_JBQHUC010000018.1, forward strand.
GTTAAGAGTAAGCTATTTAGTCCTTCCGATATCCAGTCCATTATGAAGAAAGCAATGGTGGAAAGGCTGAAGGAATACTATGGGCTGGAATGGTTCCCGGAAGACGGAGCATCTTATCCGATTCGTGTTTTTTTGATGAAAGATGTTGTCACGATCGGAATTGACACTTCGGGTGTATCACTGCATAAGCGAGGATATCGTCAGATGAAAGTGAAGGCACCGATTACAGAGACCTTGGCTGCCGCTCTTATCATGCTTACACCATGGAAGAAAGAGCGGATTCTGGTAGATCCTTTCTGCGGAAGTGGAACATTTCCGATTGAGGCGGCGATGATGGCAGCGAATATGGCTCCGGGGATGAACCGTTCTTTCCTTGCGGAAGAATGGGATAATCTGATTCCCAAAAAGGCCTGGTATGATGCATTGGATGAGGCAAATGATCTGGTAGATGTGAATGTTTCAGTGGATATTCAAGGCTATGATATTGATGCAGAGGCGGTGAAGGCTGCCAGACAGAATGCGAAGGATGCAGGAGTGGATCATTTGATCCATTTTCAGGAGCGAGCGGTGAAGGATCTGAGACATCCGAAAAAATATGGTTTTATTATCACGAACCCGCCCTATGGGGAACGTCTGGAAGAGAAAAAGAACCTTCCGGAGCTTTATCGCGAGTTTGGAGAAAGCTTCCGACTCCTGGATTCGTGGTCGGCGTACATGATTACAAGTTATGAGGACGCAGAACGATACTTTGGACGCAAGGCAGATAAAAACCGGAAAATATATAATGGAATGCTGAAAACGTATTTTTATCAGTTTATGGGACCGAAACCGCCGAAAAGAGGGTAGAGAGATGAAGATTATTTTTGCAACAGGAAATAAGAACAAAATGAAAGAAATCCGTATGATTCTGTCCGATCTGGGAATGGAGATACTTTCCATGAAGGAAGTTGGAATTGATGTGGAGGTTGAAGAAGACGGAAAGACGTTTGAAGAAAATGCAATGATCAAGGCGAAGGCAATCGCAGGCCTGGATAAAGTTAAGAATATGAATGCGATTGTTATGGCGGATGATTCCGGATTGGAGATTGATTATCTGAATAAAGAACCGGGGATTTATTCGGCGCGTTATGCTGGGACAGATACTTCCTATGATATTAAAAACAGCCTTCTCCTTTCAAGGATGAAAGGGGTTCCGGACGAAGAAAGGACGGCCCGGTTTGTCTGTGCGATTGCGGCAGTTTTCCCGGATGGAAGTCATGAAGTTGTGCGTGGAACGATGGAGGGGAAAATTGGATATGAGATTGCAGGGGGAAATGGATTTGGATATGATCCGATTTTCTATCTGCCGGAGTATGGGTGTACCTCAGCGGAGCTTGCTCCCGAGAAAAAAAATGAACTCAGTCACAGAGGAAAAGGACTCCGCATGATGCGTGAGATAATGGAGAAAAAATTATGAAAATTCTGATTGTGAGTGATACACATGGAAGACATTCAGCGTTTGACAAGGCATTAAAAGAAGCGGGAAAGATTGATGCGCTGGTTCATCTTGGCGATACCGAAGGTGGCGAAGATTACATAGAAGCAGTTTGTGGATGCCCGGCATACGTGCTTGCGGGAAATAATGATTTTTTCTCTGATAATCTCAGAGAAATGGAGGTTGTGTTCGGTACTAAAAAAGCGTTTATGACACATGGGCATTATTATTATGTATCATTGGGCCCGGAGCGGATCATCGAAGAGGGGAAAATGAGAAATGCAGATATTGTCATGTTTGGACATACGCATAAGCCGTTTCTGGAAATGATTGACGGCATGATTGTCTTGAATCCGGGAAGCCTTTCTTATCCTCGGCAGGAAGGAAGAAAAGGCAGTTATATTATGATGGAGATCGAACCGGATTGTGATGTGAAATGCGAGATTAAATATCTGGATAAATAACTGTAAAAAATATTGAAAAATAATAAAAATTATTGTTGACAAGCGAGAAAACATATTATATAATAATTCTTGCGTCACGGGTAGTGATGTTGATCGCAAATGATGAATCATGCGAAGTGTTATCGGGGTGTGGCTCAGCTTGGCTAGAGCGCCTGGTTTGGGACCAGGAGGTCGCAGGTTCGAATCCTGTCACCCCGATAGGTTATGCGGGTGTAGTTCAATGGTAGAACACCAGCCTTCCAAGCTGGATACGTGGGTTCGATTCCCATCACCCGCTTGGCTGAATGCCATATGTGTTTGTAGCTCAGTTGGATAGAGCAACGGCCTTCTAAGCCGTGGGTCGGGGGTTCGAATCCCTCCAAGCACGTTTTATGGTGGGTATAGCGCAGTTGGTTAGCGCGCCAGATTGTGGCTCTGGAGGCCCAGGGTTCGAATCCCTGTATCCACCCTTCCATTTATAGAGGGTAAAAAAAGGCAAGCAGAGATGCTGGCATTTTTTTTATTAAATGGGATTTTATTGGGTCATCGCCAAGCGGTAAGGCACAGGACTTTGACTCCTGCATTCGTTGGTTCGAATCCAACTGGCCCAGGTAAGGGCGTGTAGCTCAGTCGGTAGAGCACTTGACTTTTAATCAAGTTGTCCGGGGTTCGAATCCCCGCACGCTCATGAGTCGGAAAGAAATGATTTCCGGATTAATAATCCAGTTCGATTTAGAGGAAAGCGAGTGGATTCAAGATTATGCGGATGTGGCGGAACTGGCAGACGCGCCAGACTTAGGATCTGGTGGGCAACCGTGCAGGTTCGATTCCTGTCATCCGCAGTTTAGTCGTGATTCTTTGAATAGTCAAGGGGTTGCGACTTTTTATTATCTGAAAATAGTTGTTCTCTGGCCATGAGGGCTGACAGTTATAGATGGGGGCCGGCAAAATATCTTGACTAAATCAGTAAAAAGTTGTATAATCAGACACGTGAAAAAATTTAGCGCGTTAAAGTGCGACGGTTTTACTCTGACAAAGTAAGACAAATGACAGGAGGCAATATTATGAAAATGAAGAAAGCATTAGCAGTGTTTCTTGCAACTGTAATGACACTGGCACTTGTTGCATGCGACGGCAAGTCAACGACAAGTGAAGCAGAATCATCAGGAGATTCCGCAAAGGTTTATAAGATTGGTATTTGTCAGCAGTTGGAACATCCGGCATTGGACCAGGCAACACAGGGATTCAAAGATGCCTGTGAAGAAAAGTTTGGTAAAGACAATGTGACCTTTGATGTTCAGAATGGACAGGGCGAGCAGGCTAACTGTGCTACGATTGCAAATAACTTTGTTGCTGATAATGTAGATCTGATTCTTGCAAACGCAACAACAGCACTTCAGTGTGCAGCGGCAGCAACGGACAGTATTCCGATTCTGGGAACATCTGTAACAGACTATGCAACAGCTCTTGATATTAAGGACTGGAGTGGATCTACAGGAATGAACATTTCCGGAACATGCGACCTGGCTCCGATTGATGAACAGGCTAAGATGCTGGTTGAGCTCTTACCGGATGCAAAGACAGTTGGAATTCTTTTTTGCTCAGCGGAACCGAACTCTGCATATCAGGCAAAATTATTTACGGAAGCTATGAAAGAAGAAGGAATTGAATGTAAAGAATTTACAGCAGCAGATTCGAATGAGATTCAATCTGTCGTCAATTCAGCAATTTCTGAATGTGATGCACTTTACATTCCAACAGATAATACAATGGCTGGAAATACAGAAGTAATTAATAACATCTGCCTGCCGGCTAAGAAGCCGATCATTGCTGGAGAACAGGGAATCTGTTCAGGGTGCGGTATCGCAACTCTGTCTATCAGCTATTATGATATCGGATACAGAGCTGGTGAGATGGCTTACGAGGTTCTGGTAAATGGCGCTGATATATCAACGATGGAAATTGAAACAGCTCCGGAAGTAACCAAGATGTACAATCCTACGATTTGCGAAGAACTTGGCATCGAGATTCCGGAAGGATACGAAGCAATTGAAGAATAGTTTTTGAGAATAACGGAATCTGATTTCCGGACAGGGCTGCCTCTCTGAACAAGTGGGTTTGGAGGGACAGTCCTTTCTTGGGAAATGGAAATAAATCATTACAAGCTGAATTTCTGTAGATTTTGAGGAAAGGAGGCAAAAAGAAAGGAAGAAGACATGGTAACAACGTATTTTGCATCTCTTGATCCAATGTCTCTTGTGCGTGCACTTCCAGGAAATATTGCGCAGGGAGTCATTTGGGGAATTATGGCACTTGGAGTGTATATTACATACCGGATCCTTGATTTCGCGGATTTGACGGTAGATGGATCCCTTGCAACAGGAGGAGCGGTGGCTGTTATGTTGATCCGCGGCGGCATGGATCCGGCACTGGCACTTGCTTTTGCTTTTCTTGCGGGAATGGCTGCAGGATTTGTTACAGGGATACTGCACACCGTATTCGGAATTCCGGGAATCCTGGCCAGTATTCTGACTCAGATCAGTTTGTATTCGGTCAATCTCGGAATCATGGGTAAATCGAATCAGGCAATCAATGTTATGCAGTATGATCTGGTGGCATCTCTTCGATATGTTACCGGAGAAGGAAGGGGTTATTTCTTTCTGAAATTGCTGATTTGGGCTGTTTTACTGATTGCTGTTATTTACTGGTTCTTTGGGACAGAACTCGGAGCGTCCATCCGTGCAACCGGATGCAACCAGCAGATGGCACGAGCTCAGGGAATCAATACTGGGTTCAACAAAGTTCTGGCACTTATGATCTCCAATGGACTTGTGGGACTCAGCGGTGGAATATATGCTCAGTATCAGGGCGCTGCCGATGTCAATATGGGACGTGGAGCAATCGTAATTGGTCTGGCAGCAGTTATTATCAGCGAAGTACTTTTCGGTAAATTCTGTTCAGGAAAGAAAATCGCATTTGCTTTGACTCTTGGCGCAGTATTTGTTGGTGCAATTATTTATTATATTGTAATCGCCTTTGTACTCTGGATGAAGATGCCGTCAGATTACATGAAACTGTTCTCTGCAGTTGTAGTTGCATGCTTCCTTGCGATTCCTTACATGAAGGAAAAGTACTTACAGAAACGGAGGACAATGTAATGGGATATTTACTTGAAATTCAGGATATACATAAGACTTTTAACCCGGGAACGATCAATGAGAAGGTGGCGCTTGATGGAGTGAATCTGAATCTGAATCCCGGAGATTTTGTTACTGTTATTGGTGGAAATGGTGCCGGAAAATCCACAACATTGAATGCAATCGCGGGTGTCTGGAGTGTGGATAAAGGGAAGATTATTATCGATGGCGTGGATATTACAAAGCTTTCTGAACATAAACGTGCAATTTATCTCGGAAGAGTGTTCCAAGATCCGATGACTGGTACTGCGGCAACGATGTCGATCGAGGAAAATATGGCAATTGCTGCAAGGCGCGGAGAACGAAGAGGGCTTGGCTGGGGCATTACCAGAAAAGAAAGAGAAAGCTACAAAGAGGCACTTCGTGAGCTGGACCTGGGGCTGGAAGAAAGACTGAATAGTAAAGTGGGACTTCTTTCAGGTGGTCAGAGACAGGCGATTACTTTGTTGATGGCGTCTCTTAAGAAGCCGAAACTACTTCTTCTTGATGAGCATACAGCGGCGCTGGATCCAAAGACGGCAGCGAAAGTGCTTGCTATTTCAGATAAAATCATTCAGGAACATCAGTTGACCGCAATGATGGTCACACATAATATGAAAGATGCTATTGCACATGGAAACAGACTGATCATGATGCATGAAGGTAAGATCATCTACGATGTTTCAGGAGAAGAGAAAAAGAAATTGCATGTATCAGATTTGCTGGCTAAGTTCGAAGAAGTAAGTGGCGGCGAATTCGCAAATGATAGAATGATGCTGTCATAAATCGGATGCAGGAGAGAATGATGATATGAGAATATTAAGCGTTACCGCTCAGAAGCCCGATAGTACCGGAAGTGGTATCTATCTGACAGAGCTGGTGAGGGGATTTGAAAAAATGGGACATGAGCAGGCTGTCATAGCCGGAATTGGAAGGAAAGATACGATGCGTTTTCCTGACGGTGTAGAATGCTTTCCGGTATACTTTGAATCTGGCGATCTGCCGTTCCCAATTGCGGGCATGTCAGACGAGATGCCGTATAAAAGCACCAGATATTCTGATATGACGGATGTGATGACAGAGCAGTTTATGAGAACATTTCGCAGTCAGATACGTTATGCAGTGAAGAAATTCAGACCGGATGTAATTTTATGCCATCATTTGTATTTCCTGACAGCAATGGCCAGGGAAATCTGTCCGGGCATCCGGGTATATGGAATTGCGCATGGGTCAGATATCCGGCAGATTAAGAAAAATGCATGGGAGAGAGAATATATTCGGGAACAGATCCGAAAGCTGGATGGTATTTTTGCTTTACATCAGGAGCAGAGCTGGGAAATTTGTGAGTGTTACGGCTGTCATCCGGAGCTGATTGAGGTGGTTGGAACCGGGTATAACAGTGAGATATTCTGCATTGATGAGGAACGTAAGAAACAGAAAAAAGAAGACAAAGTACGAATTATTTTTGCCGGGAAGATTTCTGAGAAAAAGGGAGTAAAAAGTCTGATCCGATCCATGGACAGGGTGGACGAGAAGTTGAAAAAAACAGGAAGAGACGTGGAACTGGTTCTGGCGGGAGGCTATGGAGATGAGGAGGAATTCCGTACGATTCTTAAGGTGGCGGAGGAATGTCCCTGCCAGATAAGATTTCTGGGAAAACTTGCACAAAGAGAACTTGCCGCAGAACTGAATCGAAGCGATATTTTTGTACTGCCTTCGTTCTATGAGGGACTTCCGCTTGTTGTGATTGAGGCACTGGCGTGTGGTCTGCATACAGTGTGTACGGATCTCCCTGGAATTCGGCCGTGGCTGGATAGGAATATACCGGGGAATGGCACTGTTTTTGTAGAACCTCCTTGTATGGTGAATGAAGATGAGCCGTTGGAAGAAGACCTTCCTGAATTTGAAAAAAATCTGGCGGATGCTATTTTGAAAGCGAAGAGTATGCCGCTCCCACAGAAAGAAGGACTGGAAGCAGTGTCGTGGGATGGACTCTGTGAAAGATTGACAGAGTTGATGCGGTAGAAAACTGAATTATAGAGAATATCAATATGTGAAGGAAATATATTGCAAATATCAATTAGCAAGGCTGCATGGTTTCGTGCTAAGATTAGCTTAGTAATTATGCGGAAACAACGAATATTTATTGGCGGTAAATATGGAGGGAACCAGATGTTAATTGATATGCATATGCATGAGATGAGATATTCGGGAGACAGTTTTCTTAAGCTGGAGATTATGGTGGAATTGGCGAAAGCAAGAGGTCTGGATGCAATCTGTATTACAGATCATGATAATATGGGAATCCGGGACTTTGCGGAAGAGTATTCAGAAAAGACGGGTTTTCCGATTTTTACGGGTATTGAATTTTTCTCGCTTCAGGGAGATATTGTGGCAATGGGAATAAAGGAGTATCCCAGGGAAAGAATTCCGGCTCAGGAATTTATTACTATGGTAAAGGAGCAGGGGGGAATGTGCTTTTCTGCACATCCGTTCCGAAATAACAATCGCGGACTGGAAGAGAATCTGAAGTCGGTTCATGGTTTGGACGGAGTAGAAGTGCTGAATGGAAGTACGCTCTATGATGCGAATAAAAAGGCTGCGGAGTACGCCAGAATGCTGGGACTGGCAACGATTGGTTCTAGTGATTGTCATGTACCGGAGAAGTTGGGACTTTATGCGACATTTTTCCCGGAAAAAATTCAGACGGTTGAAGAGCTGGTGAAACAAGTAAAAGAAAGAAAATGCCGTCCGGCTTATTATGCAAACGGCAGTTATCATCTCTGGGATATGGAAAGTCCGATTGACGCGCCGTTTGTAATCCGAGATCAGTCGTCTGTGGCTTGTGCAGGATAGAAAATTTATTTTCGTACATTTTTGCTTTGCGTTGAAAGTCATAGAATTCTGTGGTATGATAAAAAATAAATAGAAAAACGAAGAGAAGCCGGGAGTTTTACTTCCGGCTTTCAAAAATTTTGATGGATAAGGAATGAAAAGCATGATGAAATTAAAAGAAAGTACAATGAGAAAGACATGGGTAGTATGCCTGCTTGCCATGATCTGTTGTCTGTTATGGGGAAGCGCATTTCCATGTATCAAAGTTGGATATAAGTTGTTTCAGGTGGATTCGACTGATACGGCGGCACAAATATTGTTTGCGGGATGCAGATTTGCACTGGCAGGGGTGCTCGTGATTCTGTTTGGAGCCGTTCTCCAGAGAACATTCCTGAAGCCGGGAAGAACAGCAATCGCAAAGATCATCAAGATTTCCCTGCTTCAGACGGTACTGCAGTATTTCTTCTTCTACGTGGGGCTTGCACACACAACAGGTGTGAAGGGGTCTATCGTAGAGGCGTCCAATGTGTTTTTGTCGATTCTTGTATCCAGCCTGTTGTTCCGCATGGAGAAACTGGATGCAAAGAAAATAATCGGATGCATGATCGGCTTTGCAGGAGTGGTGATTATTAACTTGAGCGGAAACGATGTGAGTATGAGCTTTAACCTGATGGGGGATGGATTTGTATTTATTTCCGCACTCGCTTATGCGTTTTCCTCAGTGTTGATCAAGAAATATTCTCAGACGGAGAATCCGGTTATGCTAAGCGGATATCAGTTTCTGCTTGGTGGAATCATTATGGTGGCAGGAGCGACTGCGGCGGGAGGCCGTCTTACGGCGGTTAGCGTAAAAGGCGGGATGCTCCTCCTTTATATGGCACTGATTTCGGCAGTCGCTTACACATTGTGGGGAATTCTTCTGAAATATAATCCGGTTTCTAAAGTGTCAATTTTCGGATTTACCAATCCGGTATTCGGAGTAATTCTTTCGGCATTGATTCTGGGAGAAGGAAGTGCGTTTGGAATGAGTGGGGGGATTGCACTGGTTCTGGTATGTGCAGGTATTTTTATTGTAAATTGGACAAAACCGGAAAAAGAATAGTTACATCTGTTTGCGTACGACGCGATATTCATCACCACAACGATAATAAGGACACTGATAGCTGTGGTCTGTCATAAAACGCACCATCTCGTCCTCATCCAGATTCCGGTCACAGGTGTAACATTCATAATCGTCATCATAGATGTAATAAGTGCAGGTATCGCAGCAGCTTGCTTTAGTCATGGATAAATCTCCTTTCAGGTATGCCGTCAGATGGCAGAGTTAAAGAATCATAGTTACTATAAAGATATTACACAGGAAAAAAAGGAAAGTCAATCATGGGCTTTCTTTTTTTCTAATCATATTGAAAAGATTCTATGTATGTGATAAACTAATGTATAGAAATGCTTCAATGTGAGAATGAGAGTATAAGAACAAACTGGCAGGATAATCTGTATAACTAATAAAAAGAAAGGTAGTGTAAAGGAAAATGGGGAAAACAAAATTGTACATTCTGACCGGATTTTTAGGATCCGGGAAAACTACGGTATTGCAGAAAATATTGGAAAAACTGGAAGGAAAACGAACAGGAATCATTCAGAATGAATTGGGTAAGCTGAGTATTGACGGAACCGTTTTAAGAGATGATGATATCAAAATGGTTGAGCTTACGCGCGGATCGATTTTCTGTAGTTGTCTGAAGCTTTCATTCGTACAGGCTTTGACAGAAATGGCAAAGGAAGCGTTTGATTACCTTTTTGTAGAAAGTTCCGGATTTGGAGATCCGTCTAATCTGGAAGAAATTCTGGAGGCGGTAAGAATCACGGCAGGCGGAGATGTGTATGATTTTCAGGGAACCATCTGCCTGGTTGATTGTGTGAATTTTATGGATCAGATTGTTGATCAGGAGACGGTAGATCGTCAGTTGAAACATTGTAACCTGGCGGTTCTTACAAAAACAGACTTGTCGGATGAACAGAAAATCATGGAAATCTGTGGGAAAATTCGGGAAATCAATCCGGTATGTCCGATTGTACAAAGTGAAAATGGTAATTTGAGTCTGGATTTTCTGAATCAAGATCTGCTGAAATATCAGTGGGCAGAGTGTGAAGAGACGACAAATTCTGTTGAAACGAAACCGAAGACACTTTATATGGAATTTGAAGGTGAGGTCGCGAAGGAAAGTCTGGATGAATTCCTCAGAACGATGTCACCGGATGTGCACAGAATCAAAGGATTCTTCCAAGTGCAGGAGGAAGGATGGCAGAAAGTAGATGTTGTTGGAAAGAAAATTGATTATGCACCATATGAACCCCAGGAAAAGTCACAGCTTGTTTTTATTTCTAAGATTGGTACGGCGGTGATCAAGAAGATTTTTGCTGCCTGGGAAGATAAAGTAGGATTACCGATGAAATTGAAGAACTAGAATGCGGGAGGTTGCTTATGAATATTAAAGTGATAGGGAGCGGATGCGACAAATGTGATAAGGTCTATGCATTGGTGCAGGAAGCAGTGGAAGAACTGGCACTGGAAGCAGAGATTGAAAAGGTAGAAGATCTGATTGAAATTGTAAAACTGGGAGTAATGTCTGCGCCGTCCATCATGATAGACGGAAAAGTGGTTATCAGTGGGCAGGTGCCGACGAAAGAAAAAATAAAGAAAATTTTGGAACGTGTGATGTTGTAAAGGCATTGTAAATTCCAGGGTTTTTTTGTATAATGTGAAGAAGAAATATTCAATAGGAGGACAGGGGCTATGAAGAAATATATTTTTGGTGTTGACCTTGGAGGAACGACGGTTAAGATGGGATTATTTTTATCTTCAGGAGAATTGTTACATACCTGGGAGATACCTACCAGAACTGAGAAAGGCGGAAAATATATTCTGGGAGATATAGCGGACTCCGTGATTGAAACCTTAAGAGAAAGAGAAATCAGTAAAGACGATGTGGAAGGAATCGGAATCGGTGTTCCGGGACCGGTAGGAGCAGACGGAACTGTTTTCAAGTGTGTGAATCTTGGATGGGGTGTGTTCAATGTGGCTGACCGTCTGCAGGAATTGACCGGATTGAAAGTGAAAGCGGGCAACGATGCCAATGTTGCAGCTCTGGGTGAGATGTGGCAAGGAGGCGGTAAAGGTTGTCACAGTATTGTCATGATCACACTCGGAACCGGAATCGGAGGAGGAATCATCCTGAATGGAGAGATTCTTTCTGGAACAAACGGAGCAGCCGGTGAAGTGGGACATATTCCGGTTTGGGATGATGAAACAGAAATGTGCGGATGCGGAAAGAGAGGATGCCTGGAACAGTACGGTTCGGCAACGGGTATCGTCCGTGTGGCGAAAAGATATCTTAAGGCGCATGATGAGCCAAGTATTCTTCGGCAATATGATGACTTCACTGCAAAAGAAGTCTGTGATGCTGCGAAAGAGAATGATGCTATAGCGATTGAAATCCTCGATCTGGTGGGCAAAACACTCGGCAAAGCATTGGCGTGTATTTCATGTGTAGTGAATACGGAAGCTTTTGTTATTGGCGGCGGAGTATCAAGGGCAGGAAGTGTACTCTTGGATCCTATCGAAAAATATTTTAAAGAATATGCATTCCATGCATCAAGAGATACCGAATTTAAGCTTGCCACATTAGGAAATAATGCCGGAATCTACGGCGGAGCGAAGATGATTGCGGGGAATGAGTAAATTATAATTTCAGAACTGTATTGAGCAGAGCGGGAACGAATTCTTTTAGAGGAATCGTTCCCTTTTCTAATGAAAAAAATTCAGAATTTTTAATTCTTGTGTTGACTTCCTTGAAAGTGGGTGTTATATTACAAATAGAACAGAGGTGAGTGGATATGGGAACAAAAAGAGATTATTATGAAATACTTGGAATTAATAAAAATGCAGATGCTGCCACGATTAAAAAAGCATATCGTAAACTGGCCAAGAAGTATCATCCAGATACCAATCAGGGAAATAAAGAAGCAGAAATATGTTTCAAGGAAGTCAATGAAGCGTATGATGTGCTAAGTGATCCGGAGAAGAAGAAAGTTTATGACAGATTCGGACATGCAGGTCTGGATGGAAATACAACTGGTTATAATCCTTATGGCAATGGATTTAATGGAAGCTATAGTGGCTCATACCGTGATCCGAATGGAAATTATCGGGAATACCATTTTGAAGGAAGCAATATGGATGATATTTTCGGAGATGTTTTTGGAGACATGTTCCGAGGAAATACAGGAAGTGGTTTTGGAGGCCAAAGCTTTAGGGAAAATGGAAGCAGATTTTATGAAGGAGGTTTTGGAAGGGGAGGATTCCGTCAGGAGGACTTCCGGCAGAAAGGTGAAGACTACCATGCAGATATTTCTGTCAGCTTTGATGAGGCATTTCACGGATGTGATAAGATTATTAGTCTGCAGGAACAGGGAACACAAGGTCAAAAAGTACGGTCCCTTCAGATTCATGTTCCTGCAGGAATGGAAGATGGCAAAAGTATTCGTCTGAAAGGAAAGGGTATGCCTGGAAGCGGTGGCGGAGAACCGGGAGACCTGCTTCTTAAAGTGCATGTCGGGCAGAAAGCAGGATTTGAACGAAAAGGAGCAGATATTTATACTACAGTCAATATTCCGTTTACAACAGCGGTGTTTGGTGGAGAAGTGACAGTGCCTACCGTGGATGGGCGTGTTGTGTGTAAAATACGGGAAGGAACACAATCGGGAAGCAAGATCCGTCTGAAAGGAAAGGGTGCCGTTTCTATGAAGAATCCAACTGTACATGGTGATCAGTATGTCACGGTGCAGATCCAGGTGCCATCTCCGGGACAACTAAGTCCTGAAGCAAGGCAGAAGCTGCGTGAGTACAGTCAGGCTTTGAGTGGAAGAGAAAAAAGTTGTGGCAGCAGCAGTGCTGCATAGGAGAACCGTCACACGGGCAGGCAATATGATCTGTCAGTGTGACGGTTTGCTATTTTTGATTCAGAAAGCTTTTTCGATATTGGGAAGGAGAAACTCCGACAATGTGCCGGAACATTTTGGAAAAAGCCAGAGCGTCATCTGGTGAGCTTCCAGCATTTCGTATATTAAAGCACTGAATTTTTCCGGGGGAAGATGTCTAAAAAATCGAAGATAATCATTTATGTATTATTGACACTTGTTGCAATCTACTTTTTGTTCCCTTTCATCTATATGTTCTTTTCTGCATTTAAGACAGAGGCAGAAGCAGTAGCATATCCGCCGAACTTTTTCCCGGAGAACTGGAACTGGGGGAATTTTATTGATGCGTGGAAGGCGCAGCCATTCGGAAAATTCTTTTTGAATTCCTTAACGGTAACTGTACTTTCTGCGGTGGGATCTATGGCTTCAGCAGCCGTAGTTGCTTACGGATTTGCCAGATATAACTTTAAAGGTAAAAACATTCTGTTTATGATCCTTTTATCAACGATGATGATTCCGTGGGATGTAACCATGATTCCACAGTACATGGAGTTTAAATGGTTCGGATGGATCAATACGTTGAAACCGCTGATCGTGCCATCATGGTTCGGTTCGGCATACTACATATTCCTGATGCGTCAGTTCCTTGCCGGTATTCCGAGAGATTATGAAGAGGCAGCCAGAATCGACGGGGCCAATGATTTCCAGATTTTTTATAAAATATTCGTGCCAATTATGAAACCATCACTTATACTGGTAGGTGTATTGAATATGATTGCAGCATGGAATGACTATCTGGGACCATTGATTTTCTTACAGGACAGAGATAAATACACTCTGGCTTTGGGACTTGCAGCATTTAAGGGAGTACATTCAGAAAAGATCATTCCTATGTTGTGTATTACGATTATCATGATCATACCGCCAATCATTGTCTTCTTATTTGCGCAAAAATATATTGTTGAGGGAACCAGCGGTTCTATTAAATAAATATTTGGGGGAGATAGTTGAGGGAAGCGGTGAGGGATCATTGCTTCCCTTTGTATCTGATGTGAAGAACGATTTGTTTAAAGGAGTAAAATATGGCAATTAAATTTCATGAATCAACGAAAGAGTTTCATTTATATAATGAACAGACCAGCTATATCATTCGTGTTTTAGAGAATGGACAGCTCGGCCACGTATATTATGGGAAACATATTACCGATAAAGAGGATTTTGGCTATCTGATCGAATATGCGAGAAGGGATATGGCTCCGTATCCGTTCGAAGGAAATAGTACATTTTCTCTGGAACACCTGAAACAAGAATATCCGACTTTTGGTTCGGGAGATACCAGATATCCGGCATTTGAACTGGAACGGGAAGATGGAAGCCGCGCAGTTGATTTCAAGTATAAAACGCATGAGATCTTCAGGGGAAAGAAAGGACTTGAAGGACTCCCGGCAGTTTATGTTGAAAGTGAAGATGAAGCGGATACGTTGGAGATCGTGCTGGAAGACAAACTGATACACACACAGATTCTGCTGTCATATACTATATTTAAAGACATTCCGGTTATTACAAAGCATGTGCGCTTTTCGTGTGAGCATTCGGAAGGAATCACACTTCTTAATTGTATGAGCGGATGTCTGGATCTCCCGGACAAGGAATATGAAATGGTAGAACTGGCAGGTACATGGTCCAGGGAGCGCCACCCACATACACGGGAACTGAACTATGGAGTACAAAGTGTGTACAGTATGCGTGGGTGCAGCAGCCATCAGTTTAATCCGTTCCTCATGCTGAAGAGAAAGAATGCAGATGAGTTCAGTGGAGAGGTTTTAGGTTTCAGTCTTGTATATAGTGGGGATTTCCTGGCACAGGTAGAGGTCGATAATTTTGATGTGACACGTGTGGTACTCGGAATCCATCCGAATGAATTCCGGTGGGAACTGAAACAGGGGGAAAGCTTTCAGACTCCGGAGATGGTCATGGTTTATTCTGAGAATGGTATGAACGGAATGAGTCAGGTCTATCATGAATTATACCGGACGAGACTTGCGCGCGGCACATGGCGTGATAAGGAAAGACCGATTTTAATTAATAACTGGGAAGCTACGTATTTTGACTTTAACGAAGAGAAAATCCTGGATATTGCAAAAAAAGCAAAAGATATCGGTGTGGAATTATTCGTCCTGGATGACGGATGGTTTGGAAAGAGAAACTGGGATAACTGCTCTCTTGGGGATTGGTATCCGAACCTTGAAAAGCTTCCGAATGGTATAACAGGGCTTGCAAAAAAGATTGAAGAAATGGGCATGAAGTTCGGACTCTGGTTTGAACCGGAGATGACGAACAAGGACAGTGACTTATACCGTGAGCATCCGGACTGGCTGCTTGCAGACACAAGAAGAAAATACTGCCACAGCAGAAATCAGTATGTGCTTGACTTCTCAAAAAAAGAAGTGGTGGATCACATTCATGCGCAGATGAGAGCGATTCTGAAAGACGCTCCGGTTTCCTATGTGAAATGGGATATGAACCGAGCATTTTCCGAAGTATTTTCTAATGGAAACGGAAGAAGTTGGCAGGGAAAAGTAAGACATAAATATATACTTGGGGTTTATGATTTATATGAACGTCTGACCGGAGAGTTTCCTGAGATTTTGTTTGAATCCTGTGCAAGCGGTGGGGCCAGATTTGACCCGGGTATGTTGTATTACGCTCCGCAGGCGTGGACATCAGACAACACCGATGCGATAGATCGAATTAAAATACAGTATGGAACTTCCTATGTATACCCAATCAGCAGCATAGGCAGCCATGTGTCTGCGGCTCCGAATCATCAGGTATTCCGCGACACACCGCTTGAGACGAGAGCAAATGTGGCATTCTTTGGAACGTTTGGCTACGAACTGGATATCACAAAGCTTCCGGAAGATGAGATTGAAAAGATGCAAGAACAGATTTCCTTTATGAAAGAGCACAGAAAGCTGATTCAGCAAGGAGTATTTACACGCCTTGAGAGTCCGTTTGAAGGGAATAATTCGGCATGGCAGGTTGCTTCCGGGAAAAAAGATGAGGTGCTGATGGCTTACTTCAGGCTGCTGGAACCGGCACAGGGTAAATTCGAAAGAATTTATTTGAAGGGACTGGAAGAAACTGCGAAGTATTCTGTTCGGGAATGCTTTGGTGCACATATGGATTGCGGAGAGCATTACGGAGATGAATTGATGTATGCGGGCCTTAGTGTATCAGATTGCTCTGCTGGAATTCCAATGCTTGCAAGGGAGCAGCAGGGGGATTATTTTTCACGGCTCTTCTATCTGAAGAAAGTGGAAGAATAAATAAAAAGTATCGAAGATGAAAATATTTGAAATTCCAACATTTTGTAAATGGACACCGGCAGACTGGGCGGATAAAGGCGCAGAATACGATAAGATTCGTGACAATATGCTGGGATGGGATATCACGGATTACGGCCTGGGCAAATTTGACGAAGTCGGATTTTTGTTGATCACGATCCGGAATGGAAATCTGAAAATGGATAAGTACACGAAAACATACGCTGAAAAACTTCTGACGATGAGAATGACAACCGGTTCTATGAAATGATCGGAAGATTTCCGGAGATAGAAGAAGATGAAGAGCCATACCGTCTGCTTTGTACGGAGTACCCTAAAGCATAGATAATCAGAGTATGTCAGAACTTCTATATGCTGCATTTTGCATAGGGTGCGGAGAACAGACGTTTCGTGTATTCAAAAAAATTCAACATAATAAGACATAGGACTAGTCATTACACTCATGATTTGATACAATACCTTATAGCAAACAGCGAAAAGGAGAGGACGATAATGGAGATTACAAACGACATTAAATACGTAGGTGTCAATGATCATGAAATTGACCTGTTTGAAGGTCAGTATGATGTTCCGAACGGCATGGCATACAATTCCTATGTTATTGTGGATGAAAAAGTAGCCGTTATGGATACCGTAGATGCAAGATTTCAGCATGAATGGCTGGATCAGATCGGTGCTTTACTGGGAGACCGCCAGCCGGATTATCTGATTATTCAGCATATGGAACCGGATCATTCCGCAAATATTGCGAATTTCATGGATATTTACAAAGAAACGAAGATCGTATCCAGTGTGAAAGCTTTTGCAATGATGAAACAGTTTTTCGGAACCGATTTCGCAGATAGACAGATCGTGATCAAAGAAGGAGATACGTTGGAACTCGGAAAGCATACCCTGGCATTTGTTGCTGCGCCTATGGTTCACTGGCCGGAAGTTATGGTGACATATGATACCTGTGACAAAGTGCTGTTTTCCGCAGACGGTTTCGGTAAATTCGGCGCTCTGGATGTAGAAGAGGACTGGGCATGCGAAGCTCGTCGTTATTATATCGGAATCGTAGGAAAATACGGCGCTCAGGTACAAAATCTTCTGAAGAAAGCAGCAGGACTGGATATTCAGACGATCTGTCCGCTGCACGGACCGATTTTGAAAGAAAATCTGGGATATTACCTTGGACTTTACAACACATGGTCTTCTTACGAAGCAGAATCAGAAGGAATTGTGATCGCTTATACTTCCGTATATGGCAATACAAAGAAAGCCGTCAATGCACTGGCAGATAAACTCCGTGCAAAAGGCTGCCCGAAAGTAGAACTGCATGACCTTGCACGTACGGATATGGCTGAAGCTGTGGAAGATGCATTCCGCTACAACAAGCTGGTACTTGCCACTACGACTTATAACGCAGATATTTTCCCGTTCATGCGCGAATTTATCAATCATCTGACCGAACGCAATTATCAGAAGAGAACGGTGGCATTTATCGAAAACGGCTCCTGGGCTCCGATGGCTACAAAGGTTATGAAAGGCATGCTGGAAAAGAGTAAAAATCTGACCTATACAGAGAATACAGTACGTATCATGTCAGCACTGAATGAAGAGAGCAGTGAGCAACTTGAGAAACTGGCTGATGAGCTTTGTGCAGACTATATTGCACAAAATGCAGATACAGCGAATAAAAATGATCTGTCTGCACTTTTCAACATCGGATACGGGTTGTATGTGATTACATCCAACGATGGAAAGAAGGATAATGGTCTGATCGTAAATACGGTATCTCAGGTTACGAATACTCCGAACCGGGTCGCTGTAACGATCAATAAGGCAAATTATTCTCATCATGTAATCAAACAGACAGGAGTCATGAATCTGAACTGCTTGTCTACGGAGGCACCATTCCGTGTATTTGAAAGATATGGTTTCCAGAGCGGAAGAACGGTTGATAAATTCGAAGGCGTTGAAACACTTCGCTCTGATAATGGACTGGTATTCCTGCCGAAATACATTAATTCCTTCATGTCGTTAAAGGTAGAACAGTATATAGATCTGGATACACATGGAATGTTCATCTGCAGTATTACAGAATCCCGTGTGATCTCTAATGTGGAAACGATGACCTATACTTACTATCAGAATTATGTAAAACCGAAACCACAGACTGAAGGAAAGAAAGGATTTGTCTGCAAGATCTGCGGTTATATCTATGAAGGCGATGAACTGCCGGAAGACTTTATCTGCCCGCTGTGCAAGCATGGAGTGGCGGATTTTGAGCCGATTGCGTAGAGGAAGATGTGTGGTTGTGCGTAACACGCAATAAGAATATTGAATCAGAAGATGCCCTGAAATGCCGAAACTGAACGGTGTTTTGGGGCATCTTTTATGTTGATTTAGAACAGTAAGGAATTGTATTTCGTATTTCCTTATGTTAGAATACAGACAAAGCATTTAGTTCTATTTGTCTAAGCGAAAAGTGTCTGATTTTATCTCATACATCAGAATTTTTTAGAAATCTCAATGCTTGCAGATATTTATGCGAACATTACGAAAAATGCGAATCTGTACGGGACACAATGAAGAATTGATGAATATGCGCCAGACCCGCGCGGAGGGGTATGAGGATGGCGAAGCCGCTGGAATGATAAAGGGCGAAGCGATTGGAAGGCAGCAGATTAATCAGTTGAATATTCTTCTTGAAGAGCAGAATCGGACGGTAGATATCATAAAAGCAGCAAATGATCCGGAGTATCAGAAGAAATTATTGGAAGAATTTTCACTATAAGGAGTTATAAGCGAGTTCTGAATTTAGAAGAAAAGATAATTAGAAAATAAAGAATAGAAACAGTCATTGCAGAATATTGGACGCTGTATTTCAATTCCTGCAATGGCTGTTTTTGATTCTGAGGAGAGAAAAAAAATTTAAAAAAATTAGCACTCACCTATTGACAGTGCTAACAATAAGTGTTATATTACAACTAGAACAAGGGAAGAGGAAAAATAAAAGAACAGAAACTGAATCTCGAAGTTCAAATCTACAAACAATATAACATACATATATATTTTAAGAAGGAGCGATGCTTTATGTTAATGCCTAGTATTTTTAGAAACGATGTATTTGATAACTTTTTTGAGGATCCATTCGGAAGTTACGGGGCAACGGATTTGATGAGTACAGATATCCAGGATAAGGATGGCGCATATGAGATTACGATGAATATCCCGGGTGCGAAGAAAGAAGATGTACAGGCAGAACTGAAAGATGGTTACCTTACCATTCATGCTTCGGTAAATGCGAAGAGAGATGACAAAGATGAGAAAGGACATTACATCCGCAGGGAAAGATATTCAGGAACCGGAAGCAGAAGTTTCTTTGTAGGAGATGATGTGACGGAAGAAGATATCAAAGCAAAATTCGAAGACGGAACACTGAAGATGATAATCCCGAAGAAAGAAGCCAAACCTGCCGTTGAGACAAAAAGGTTTATTTCGATTGAAGGATAATGGATAACAGATAACAATAGTATATTAATTGATTTGAATTGAATGGAGGAATGACTTATGATGACACCGAGTATTTTTGGAAATGACTTTTTTGATGATTTTTGGAGTTTCCCGTTTTATAATGACAAAGATGTAAAGAGAATGGAAAAGAAAGCCTATGGGCGTGGCGCTAAAAATATCATGAAAACGGATATCAGAGAGCATGATACAGGATATACGATTGAAGTGGAGCTTCCGGGCTTTAAGAAAGATGAAGTAAAGGTATCGCTGGAAGATGGATACCTTACGATCAATGCTGCGAAGATGCAGGAGGAGAATGAGAAGGATAAAGCGACCGGAAAATACATCCGTCAGGAACGTTTCTCCGGAGCTTGCCAAAGAAGCTTCTATGTAGGTGAAGATCTGACGGAGGAAGATATTAAAGGAGAATTTAAGCATGGCATTTTGAAACTGGAGATTCCGAAAAAGGAAGCAAAGCCCGTAGTAGAGACGAAAAAGTATATCACGATTGAAGGATAATTTTTTAGGACTCTCTTATATCAGTGAAATAAAGGAGCACGCTGCAGACTTTACCGTCGGCAGCGTGCTTTTTCTGAGCATTTAGCTGTTTATAAAAACCGATAAATGGAAAAAATTAGTGAATCTGACGATGTATTATTTACTCTTCGTGTGCTATATTAGGAGTGCCCCAAAGGGCGGTCATTGTATGAGAATACTTTGAGAAAATGAGTCAGGGAGGGTGTTAGCTTGAAAAAACGATATTATTTTATGACTACTTTGTTCACTCTTATTTTAGTCAACCTAGCAAGTCCAATGGCGGTATTGGCAGCGGATCATGCTGTAAAAAAGGCAGAGGCAATCGTTCCGCCGCTTTGGATGTGTATTCCGTTTGCCGGACTTCTTCTTTGTATTGCAGTTATGCCACTGATCAAACCGGCGTGGTGGGAGAAACATCAGCCGTGGGCCGTGATTTTGTGGTCTGTTCTTTTTGTGATACCTTATGCGGTTGTATATGGGATGGGGACTGCCGCAGAAACAGTTCTGGAATGTATCATCGGGGATTATTTAACATTTATTGTGCTTTTGTTCGGACTTTTCTGTGTGGCTGGTAATATTACGATGGAAGGAGACCTTGCAGGTTCGCCCAGAGTGAATGTGATATTACTTACACTTGGAACCGTTTTGTCAAGTCTGATCGGAACGACGGGAGCAAGTATGCTGATGGTGCGCCCGGTCATAAAGATGAACTCGTGGCGTAAGAAGAGAGCACATATCATGGTGTTTTTCATTTTCCTGGTGTCCAATATCGGAGGGTGTCTGACACCGGTGGGAGATCCGCCGCTTTTGATGGGATTTTCCAGAGGAGTGCCGTTTTTTTGGAGCCTGCATCTGTTCCCGATTTTACTCTTTAATATGGCAGTATTATTAACAGTATTTTATTGGATCGATCGTCGTGCGTATTGCAGGGATATTGCTTCAGGGCGGATGCCGGATATCAGCAGACCGGGCACAAAGATTACGATCAAAGGTCTGCATAATATTATTTTTCTTGTGATGATCGTTGCAGCTGTTATACTGAGTGGCGTGTTGCCAGAGCTCCCGCTTTTCCGGGATGCGTCGGGAAATGTAAAAGGAATTCCTGTGTTTGGAAGTGTCACACTGACCTGGCCTGCGATAATCGAAATGGCGATCATTCTTCTGGCAGCATTTCTGTCATTTAAAACGACGGATCAAGAAGTGCGGAAGAAAAACCATTTCACATGGGGAGCAATTCAGGAAGTTGCGGTGCTTTTTATTGGCATATTTATCACGATGCAGCCGGCGCTTATGATTCTTAAGAGTATGGGGGCGAGTCTGGGGCTTACCAAACCGATGGAAATGTTCTGGGTGACCGGTGCGCTTTCCAGTTTTCTGGATAACACGCCGACCTATCTTGTGTTCCTTACAACGGCAGGCGTTATGGGATTCACAAAAGGAATTGCGACTACACTGGGAACGGTTCCGGTGAAAATGCTGACGGCGATTTCCTGCGGCGCGGTATTTATGGGAGCGAACACATACATTGGAAATGCTCCGAACTTTATGGTGAAATCCATTTCAGAAGAAAATGGTATTCGTATGCCGTCATTTTTCCATTATCTGTTATGGTCTGTTTGTGTATTGGTTCCGGTGTTCCTGCTGGATACACTCGTGTTTTTTAGATAGGGAGGGGAAGAGTATATGCAGAATAGTAATAACAGCCTGTTAAGGCTGGCAGAACGAATTTATGATTTGGATGCAAAAGTATATGAAAGTCTGGGTTCTTCTCTGGGACGAGTGTTTAATGGAGACAGAGAACGGTGCATCAATGATATTGTCGAGAGACTGCGTGAGAGAAATGAAGGGCATACGCTGAGAAGCGAGCTTGCCCTGATCAGCAACATGGCGCGCACGATTCGGGAAAAACCGGTTCGAAGCGAAATTATGAGAGAATACGATCACATTTTGAAAGCAGTGGAAGAACTCCCTACCAGTTTCGCAGAGGGGGATGTTCTGGATGTCAAACGTGCGAAACTGAATACTTTGACACAGCGGTTCGGGGAAAAGGACCATATGATCATCTGTATCGGACGAACATATGGATGTGGAGGAAGTGAGATCGGATTCCAGCTGGCAGATGCGCTGAAAATCAATTATTATGACGTGGAAATATTCAATGAGGTACTCCGGAGACTGGAGGCGGAGAAGGATACTGTCTATGACAAGGGAGGATATCCGTACATTCATGATGAGGAGAACCGCGCACGATATGTTGGAACCAGCCAGGCATTTACAAAAGCTCAGAAGGTAACGCTGGCACAGAGACTGGAAGAATTCAACCGGTATCACGGACTGCCGAAGAAAGATGCTGTTTTCTTTAATCAGAGTAAACTGCTCTGCGATATGGCAAAAGAAGAGGATTTTATTATCATGGGCCGGTGTGCTGATGTGATTCTGGCAAATAATAACATTCCTCATATCAGTATTTTTATCACGGCGCCATTTGAGCGGCGGGTACAGCGGGTCATGGAGGTCAATAAGAATCTGACAGAAAAACAGGCCCGGAGAATGTTGCATGCATTGGATCGAAAGCATGTGGATTATTATAAATTCTATACCGGACTGGAATGGGGAAAGGCATCGAATTATGATCTGCTGATCAACAGTTCCAGTTATGGAATCAATGGTTCGGTTGATCTGATCCTGCGAATGTTGAAGAAAAAAGAAGAGTAACATTTTGACCTTTCCTATCTTTCGTGGCTGTGTTAAGATAGTACGTACGGGAGAAATGCCCGGGTGAAAATGAGATGCAGGAAGGGTAGAACTATATGACGAGAGGCACAGAGTTTCTGAATGAGGTGACAGAAAAACTCAGGAAGAAGATTCGGGAAATAGGGGAGACGATCCAGACGGTTCGGAAAGACATCGAAGGTATGAATGAGTATTATTGGGAAAACTATACCGAGATGGATCAGTACGGATATGAGAATTTTGATAATCAGCAGGCGCTTCTTGCGCAGGTCAATGCGAATCAGGAAAATCAGCGAATGAAGAGCCGCCTGCTTAAAATGCTTGATTCGCCTTTTTTCGGAAGTGTGGATTTTGTATATGCCGGAGAAGATGAGGCGGAGACATTCTATATAGGAATCGGAAATTTTGCAGAAGAGCGCGGGAGAGTTCCGCTGATCTATGATTGGAGAGCTCCGGTCAGCAGTCTGTTTTATGATTATGATAAAGGTCCGGCATCTTATGAAGCGCCTGCGGGCGTTCTGGAGGGAGAGATCTGCTCGAAGTGGCAGTACAAGATCCGGGGCGGCCGGATGATCTATGAATTTGAGAGTGATATGAAGATCGATGATGATATTCTGAAACAGGAGCTGGGAGAAAGCAGTGATGTCAAGCTGAAGAATATCGTGCGCACGATTCAGAAAGAACAAAATGAGATCATACGGAATACAAAGGATAAGATCATGATCATTCAGGGGGCGGCAGGCAGCGGGAAGACATCTGTCGCGCTTCACAGGATCGCGTATTTACTGTATCATGACAGGAAAAGACTTAAGTCATCTAATATTCTGATTCTGTCTCCGAACAGTGTCTTTGCGGATTATATTTCCCATATTCTTCCGGAACTGGGAGAAGAAAATATTCAGGAGATGAGCTTCGATTTATTTGCCTATCGGGAACTTCAGGATGTGGCTGCGGACTGTGAGGACCGGTATCATCAGATAGAAAGAAGAATGCAGGGAATTACGGAGGAAGAAGAGGCGAGATTCCAGTGGAAGCAGTCAGAGGCATTTGTCGGAGCGGTAGAAGGATTCCTGGTCGGTCTGGAGGATGAACTGGTCGATTTGAAAGACGTTGAATACAAAGGAATGGTCAAAACAGAAGAAGAACTCCTGAAATTGTTTTATTTTAAATTCGGTGAAGTGCCGCTTTTGTCAAGAATGGACGCGGTGATGGAGTATTTCGTGGATGAATATGAGACGCTTTATGGAAAAACGCTCTGTGAAGATGAGCTGGAATTGATTCGGGAAACGTTCCGGAACATGTATGTGACGA
This sequence comes from Bariatricus sp. HCP28S3_F11, assembly GCF_052065395.1. Lineage (NCBI taxonomy): Bacteria > Bacillati > Bacillota > Clostridia > Lachnospirales > Lachnospiraceae > Bariatricus > Bariatricus sp. HCP28S3_F11. The sequence goes on from NZ_JBQHUC010000018.1 coordinate 46,347, forward strand.
CCGATGTTTATGAAATCTATAACCGGCTTATGGAGGCGAATGGACTTCCGGCCTTGCCGCCGGTTCCTTTGGAAAAGCGGCTGCTGGAATATGAAGATGTATATCCGATGCTGTATTTGAAATACCGCCTTTGCAAAGGAGAATCCAGACGAACGATTCGTCATCTGGTGATCGATGAGATGCAGGATTATTCTTATTTGCAGTATGTGATACTGGAAAAGCTGTTCGACTGCAGGATGACGATTCTGGGAGATAAAGCACAGACGGTGGATACGCGTCAGCAGGATGTGCTGAAGTTCCTTCCGAAAATCTTTGGAAGAGATGTGCGAAAGATTGAAATGAACAAAAGTTACCGGAATACGATAGAAATTGCAGAGTATGCGCGGAATGTGTCTGATGTGAAAGGAATTGAATATATGCAGCGGCACGGAAAGCCGGTGGAGGAAATGACTTGCAGTACGCCTGCGGCGGCTTTGGATGATATACTGGGGAAGGTTCGGATCGGCGGCGACAGATATGAGACAGCGGCTGTGCTGACTATGACGGAGCGTGAGGCGAAAGAAGCGTTTTCCTATCTGAAAAATCAGAGGGAAGACGTCTGTTATATTGATCGGGATAGTTCGGTATTCCGTAAAGGAATTACGGTTACGACATATTATATGGCAAAAGGGCTGGAATTCGATCAGGTCTTTGTTGCAGGCGCTCAGGAGAAGAATCCGTTTTTTAAGCAGTTCCGCTATATCTGTGCGACAAGGGCGCTGCATGAATTGTATGTGTATGAACTCGCCCAGTAATAAGCATAGAGATGAGAAAGAGGCATCGTGTGATGCCTCTTTGTTTACAGTTCTTTTTTTTCATAGATCCGGATGGAGAGGAGCCATGAAAGGACAAACAGAATAGATGCGCCGGCAGGTATCGCGAATGCCGGGATCCTGTTCGGAAGGGAAATATTCATCTCTTCACTGATGTTGATCATAAGGGTGCCAACTACACAGGTTACGATGATAATAATGTAATAGGCCAGACGCCCCTTTTCAGAACCGAATTTGAAAATGACCGGCAGCAGAAGCGAATCGCAAAGCAGCCCGGCAGCATGAAGTGTGAGCCCTGAAAAAAATGTTTCCTGGGTAAATGTGCTGTGGGATACAACACATCTCAGAAGCATTCCTGCAAAGGAAAAAATCCACACACTGCTTATCAGAATCAGTGCCATCAGATATTTAACGGATACCAGCTGTGCCCTGGAATAGGGGAACGTCTCACTGTAGATCGTCCATTTGCTTCTCTCGTCATAGGCAAGCAGCGTGACCGGAATCATACTGGCAAAGACGATCGGATAGAGGGTGAAAAAGAAGTTCCCATCGGCAAATACGGATACCGCAATAAATATAAAAATGATAAAGAAGAAGGAGCGGCAGTATTTGCGCGTCATATACATATCTTTCAGAAGCAAACCTTTCATCTTATCTTACCTCCTTAACCATGAAAATGAAGAGTTCTTCGATTGTTACCGGACTGACCGGGATACCGGCAGGAACAGCGTCCCGGCGGATCAGTACTTCGATTCCGTAGGCAGTCCGTTTCTCGCCTTTGATAGCAGCAGGGTCAAGTTCACGGAATTGTTCATAAGAGCAATGGATGATACCATATTCTTCCAGAAGGATATCTTTTTCCTCGCACAGCAGCAGTTTACCTTTATGAAGAAAAGCAATGTAATCGCAGAGCTTTTCCAGATCACTGACGATATGGGATGAAATCAGAATGGAATGACTCTCATCTCTTGTAAATTCACTGAACATGTCTACTACTTCATCACGGACAACCGGATCCAGACCGCTGGTTGCCTCGTCAAGGAGCAGAAGCTTCGGATGGTGTGAGAGCGCAACGGCGATCCCGAGCTTCATCTTCATTCCGCGGGAAAAATCACTGAAAGGTTTATTCTCGGGAATTGATAACTTGACCAGAAGCTGCCTATACATAGCAGAATCCCAGCGCGAAAACGTGTATTTCATAATGTTGTCTGCCTGTTTGGCGGTCAGACATTCCGGAAAACCGACTTCATCCAGGACGACTCCGATATCTTCTTTGGCCTGCAGCGGAATATGTTCGCTGTCATGACCGAGAAGCGTGATCGTACCGGAATCCTTGTGGATAATATCCAGGATCAATTTGATCGTCGTACTCTTGCCGGCCCCATTCTCCCCGATGAGTCCCAGGATACATCCGTTTGGCAGCGTTAGATTCAGATTATCCAGAGTAAAATCCCGGTAGCTTTTGGTAAGATTTTTGATTTCCAGTGCATTCATAATGATTCCTCCCAACTCAAATGAAACATTTCTATAAGGTCTTCCTTACTGAGATTGCAGGAAGCTGCAAGCTGATTGATCTTCTGCATATATTCCTCGATCTTCTTCAGGTTTTCTTCACGCAGAAGTTCCACATTCTTGGGTGCGACGAAGCATCCCTTTGCGGCGATCGTGTATATAAATCCTTCCCGTTCCAGTTCATCATAGGCCCGCTTTGTCGTGACGACGCTGATTCTTAGATCCTTCGCCAGATTGCGGATGGAAGGCAGGGCTTCATCCTCCTTAAGGTCGCCGCTGATGATCTGATTCTTAATCTGGGAATAGATCTGATCATAAATAGGTGCGCCGTTTTTGTTGTCAATAAAGATATTCATGAGACTCTATCACCTCGGTTGATTAATCTGTATATATACAGTATACACAGTTGGTACAGGTATGTCAATGTTATATTTGTATTTTGAATAGAAATATGTTCTGAACCAAAAAGGTACTTTGATAGTTTAATAAGGCTTTACACTGATAAAAAATATCCCTATAATATAGATAAGAACAGGCTATATGAAAGGGGTGTGAAAGGATGAATGAGCACATGCCATCAGATATGCAATATAAGGACGGATTAAGAAAAGATAAGTTTTTGAATGATTTAGTAATCGAAGCCATTAAAAATGGTGATACGAAAAAAGCTTTGGAATACCTTGATTTATTCTGGGTAATTAAAATATGATGGGAGCGAAAAAAATAATTTTTTTGATTTTCCTCTTGCATTTTTAAAAATGATGTGGTAATATACCTATTGTTGACGCGGAAGTGTCGGAATGGCAGACGAGCTAGATTCAGGTTCTAGTGCTCGCAAGGGCGTGTGGGTTCAAGTCCCATCTTCCGCATAAATAGATGAACGAGAATACATGAGAATGTGTTCTCGTTTTTTCTTTCTTCAAATCTTATTTCTATTCTTGTTAGATTACCAAAATAATTCATGTCGAAAAGAAAATCAAAAAACCTCTTGCCAAACGCTTCTATATATGTTATATTGTCAAATGATTTGAAACTCAAAGTATTTTAAATCAAAAATATTTACATTTAAAACCAAGAGGACAGTATGAGAGGAAAAATATGTGGTACCGGAGCGTACGCCCCGGAAAACTTTTACGACAATCATGACATAGCGAAAATAGTGGAGACCAGTGATGAGTGGATTCGTGAACGAACCGGGATTGTGAGAAGGCATATTGCAGATGAAGACACAACGATGAGTATGGCTGTTAAGGCTGCCAGGGCGGCTCTGGAGAATGGAAAAGTAGAAGCGAAAGAATTGGATCTGATCCTGACAGCAACGATCACACCGAATACAATCATTCCTTGTGTGTCGTGTGAAGTTCAGAAGGCACTGGGGGCAGAGAACGCGACCTGTTTTGATATGAGCGCTGCGTGCGCAGGGTTTGTGTTTGCCTATAATGCTGCGCAGGCATATATCGCATCAGGAATGTACAGAACCATTCTGATCATAGGAAGTGAGACGCTTTCTAACATCGTGAACTGGGAAGACAGAGGAAGCTGTATCCTGTTCGGCGACGGTGCGGGAGCCGCAGTGATTCGCGGGGAGGAAGGAGAAGTTTTCCCATGTGTGACACATTCAGATGGTACTATGGGAGAGGTACTGGCCTGTGAAAGCCGACATCAGAAGGGCTGGGAAGAAAAAGAGGCAGCAAAGCAGACTTACTTATCGATGGATGGTAAGGAAGTGTTTAAATTCGCAGTGAAGAAAGTCCCGGAAGTGATAGAAGAACTCCTTGGCAGGACAGATTATGTAAAAGAGGATATCGACTGGTTTGTCCTTCATCAGGCGAATCAGAGAATTATCGAATCGGTGGCAAAGAGAATGAAAATTGATATTTGTAAATTCCCGATGAATATTTCTGAATTTGGAAATACATCTTCTGCCAGCATTCCGATTCTTCTGGATGAAATGAACCGAAGCGGAATGCTGCAAAAAGGGCAGAGGATTGTTATAGCAGGATTTGGAGCAGGGCTTTCCTGGGGAGCATCCCTTATTGAATGGTAACAAGGTAATAGCTGTCGGCGCAGGCGCAGGACGGATTACATATATGATTAAATAGAAAAAATGAAAAGAGAAGAAGGAGACAATCACATGTTAGAGAAAGTAAAAGCAATCGTAGCAGAAGGTTTAGGAGTAGACGCAGCAGACCTTACAGAGGAAACAACGTTTGAATCACTTGGAGCAGATTCTCTGGATCTTATGGACATGGTTATGTCATTTGAAGATGAGTTCGGTGTGGAAATCGATACAGAAGCGATCGGTGATCTTACTACGATCGGCAGCGTTGTAACTTACATCGAAGGATTAGAGAAATAAATCCGAATAAGTGAATCATTAGTCAGAGTAAGTCATTTAAGAAAAAAGAGGTTGTAATATGAAGACAGAAGTAACCGAATTACTTGGAATAGAGTATCCGATTATCCAGGGAGGAATGGCCTGGGTTGCTGAGTATCATCTTGCGGCCGGCGTATCAAATGCCGGTGGGCTTGGACTCATTGGAGCTGCGAGTGCCCCGGCAGAATGGGTACGCGAACAGATCAGAGAAGCAAAGAAACTGACTGACAAACCATTTGGTGTCAACATTATGCTCATGAGTCCTTATGCGGATGAAGTGGCAAAAGTGGTAGCGGAAGAAGGCGTGAAGGTGGTTACCACTGGTGCTGGAAATCCAGAGAAATATATGAAAATGTGGAAGAAAGCAGGGGTTAAGGTCATCCCGGTTGTGGCTTCCGTTGCACTTGCAAAAAGAATGGAGCGCTGCGGTGCGGATGCGCTGGTAGCGGAAGGAACAGAAGCGGGAGGACATATCGGCGAGAATACGACGATGGTTTTGGTTCCGCAGATCGTTGATGCGGTGAACATTCCGGTTATTGCTGCGGGTGGAATTGCAGACGGAAGAGGAATTGCGGCTGCATTTATGCTTGGAGCAAGAGCGGTACAGATGGGAACCCATTTTGTGGCAACGAAAGAATCTATGGTTCATGAAAATTATAAAAAAGCAATCCTTAAAGCAAAGGATATCGATTCCAGAGTAACCGGCAGAACAACCGGCCATCCGGTACGTGCTCTGAGAAATCAGATGACGAAACAGTATCTGGATATGGAGAAAGCGGGAGCAGGCTTTGAGGAACTGGAGCAGCTGACTCTGGGTGGACTTCGCAAAGCGGTCGTAGACGGCGATGTTGTAAACGGCAGCGTGATGGCCGGACAGAGTGCGGCAATGGTGAAAGAAATCCTGAGCTGTGAGGAGCTGATCCAGAAGCTGGTGAAGGAGACAGATGCGCTGATCGGAGGACTGAATATCTATGGCTAAGATTGCATTTATTTACCCGGGGCAGGGCGCCCAGAAAGCCGGCATGGGAAAAGATTTTTATGAAAATAGTGAACTTGCAAAGGCTGTCTATGATAAGGCGAGCGAACTTTTGCAAATAGATATGAAAGCATTATGCTTTGAAGAAAATGAGAAACTGGATCTGACCGAATATACACAGGCAGCGCTTGTGACGACTTGCCTTGCCATGACGAAGGTTGTGGAGGAAAGAGGTCTGAAACCGGATGTGACGGCGGGACTTAGTCTTGGCGAGTATTGCGCGATCAGCGTCTCTGGAGGCATGAAGGAAGAGGATGCAATTTATCTGGTGAGAAAAAGAGGGATTCTGATGCAGAATACGGTTCCGGCAGGAGAAGGCGCCATGGCGGCAATCCTTGGAATGGATGCATCGGTAATCGAAGAAGGGATTAAGGATTTGGAAGGAGTCACGGTGGCAAATTACAATTGCCCGGGCCAGATCGTTATCACCGGTGAGACGAAAGCGGTGGAGAAAGCGGCAGAAATATTAAAAGAAGCGGGAGCTAAAAGGGCGGTGCTTCTGAATGTCAGCGGTCCGTTCCATTCACCGATGCTGAAACAAGCAGGTGAAGAACTTGCGAAAGAAATGGAAAAAGTAGAAATGGAACCACTTCAGATTCCTTATGTGACAAATGTAACGGCCGAATATGTAACCGACATTCGTGAAACGAAGAAACTTCTGGCTGAACAGGTTGCGGCTTCCGTGCGCTGGCAGGAAAGTGTAGAGCGTATGATCGCGGAAGGCGTGGATACGTTTGTAGAAATCGGGCCGGGCAAAACGCTGGCAGGGTTTCTGAGGAAAATTGACCGCAGCGTAAAGGTTTACAACATTGGAACCTGGGAAGACATAGACAAGGTGGTCTTGGAATTGACTGTTTAGTAGAGGAGAAGAAATATGTTAAACGGAAAAATCGCAGTAGTGACCGGTGCATCCCGCGGAATCGGGAAGGCAATAGCAATGAAGTTTGCGCAGCTTGGAGCGACGGTGGTCATTAATTATAACGGTTCTGCACAGAAAGCGGAGGAAGTAAAACAAAGTATTATAGCAGATGGCGGCCGGGCCGTGATCAAGCAGTGCAATGTGGCGGACTATGACGCGTGCGAAGCATTTATTAAGGAAGTGATCGATCAGTTCGGCAGAATCGATATTCTTGTAAATAATGCAGGTATCACGAAAGACGGATTGATCATGCGGATGAGTGAGGAAGACTTTACGAATGTTGTAGACGTGAATCTGAAAGGAACTTTCCACTGCATAAGGTTTGCGTCCAGACAGATGATGAAGCAGAGAAGCGGAAGAATCATTAATATGTCTTCTGTAGTGGGAATTTCCGGAAACGCAGGACAGATCAATTACGCAGCATCAAAAGCAGGTGTGATCGGCATGACAAAATCCGCGGCAAAGGAACTTGCGAGTCGTGGAATTACGGTGAATGCGATTGCTCCGGGATATATTGAAACGGATATGACGAATGTGTTATCCGACAAAGTGAAAGAAGAAACTTTGAAACAGATTCCTTTGGGACGTATGGGGCAGACAGAAGATATTGCAGCGGCAGCGGCATTTCTTGCATCCGACGAAGCAGGGTATATCACAGGACAGGTGCTCGCGGTAGACGGCGGCATGGCGATATAGGAGGGTGGAAATATGAAACGCAGAGTAGTGATTACAGGTCTTGGAGCGATTACGCCGATTGGAAATACGGTAGATGAATTTTGGGAAGGAATCAAAGAAGGCAGATGCGGAATCGGTGCGATCACCAAATTTGACACATCAAATTATAAAGTAAAGATCGCGGCAGAAGTAAAAGGATTTTCTGCGAAGGAACGCATGGATTTTAAAGCGGCAAAACGTATGGAAACATTCTCACAGTATGCGGTTGTGGCTGCAAAAGAAGCCTGTGAGGATGCCGGTTTCGAGATTGAAAAGGAAGACCCGTACCGCTGCGGTGTGATCATCGGTTCCGGTATCGGAAGCCTTCAGCAGATTGAAAAACAGTACACCACGATTCTGCAGAAGGGGCCGGGAAGAGTTGCTCCTTTGATGGTTCCCATGATGATCTCCAATATGGCAGCCGGAAATGTTTCGATTCAGCTTGGACTGAAGGGAAAATGCACAAATGTTGTCACAGCCTGTGCGACCGGAACCAACTGTATCGGTGATGCGTTCCGTGCAATCCAGTACGACGATGCGGATGTGATGTTTGCAGGCGGAACCGAAAGCTGTATCTGTCCGACTGGTGTGGCAGGATTTACCGCGCTGACTGCGCTTACGACCAGTGAGGATCCGAAGAGAGCTTCCATTCCGTTTGATAAGGACAGAAGCGGGTTCGTTCTCGGAGAGGGGGCAGGCGTGGTCGTTCTGGAGGAACTGGAACATGCAAAGGCCAGAGGCGCGAAGATTTATGCAGAGCTTGTAGGATACGGTTCCACCGGAGATGCATACCATATTACTTCCCCGGCGGAGGATGGAAGCGGAGCTGCCAAAGCGATGGAACTTGCCATGGAAGAAGCAGGTGTGACTCCGTCGGAGGTTCAGTATATTAATGCACACGGAACCAGCACACACCACAATGATCTGTTCGAGACCTATGCGATCAAGAGAGCATTCGGTGATGCGGCAAAAGATCTTGTAGTCAACTCGACGAAATCCATGATCGGTCATCTGCTCGGTGCGGCAGGCGCGGTAGAGTGTGTGACTTGTGTAAAATCCATCCAGGACGGATTCATTCATCAGACGATCGGAACAAAAGAAACAGATGAGGAATGTGATCTGAACTATGCAGTCGGTGCTCCGGTGGAAAAGGAAATCAAATATGCAATGAGTAATTCTCTGGGATTTGGCGGACACAATGCGGTCCTGCTGATGAAAAAATATGAAGGTTAGAGGTGCAGGATGATGGAATTAGAGAATCTGGTGAAATTAATTCAGGCCGTTTCCGATTCGGCACTGAGTGGCTTTGAATATGAAGAAGGAAATGTAAAACTGAATATCCGAAAAGAAAAAGAACCGGTAAAGGGTACGAATGAAAACGTTCAGGTTGTTACAATAGAACAGAAAACGCAGGCCGCGAAAGCAGAGATCCCGGCGATGGAACCGAACGGAAATCTAGTTAAATCTCCACTTGTCGGAACATTTTACGCTGCACCGGCAGAAGATGCCCAGCCTTTTGTGTCTGTGGGCGACCGTGTGAAGAAGGGGCAGACTGTGGCAATCGTAGAAGCAATGAAACTGATGAATGAAATTGAATCTGAATTTGACGGTACTGTTACAGAAGTGCTGGTAAAGAATGGGGAAGCCGTAGAATACGGACAGCCGTTATTCAGAATTGCGTAAGGAGGCAGCGATGAAACATTTGGGTATTACAGAGATTAAAGAAATCATTCCGCACAGACATCCGTTTCTGCTGGTGGATTACATTGAGGACTATGAACCGGGCGAGTATGCCATCGGGTACAAATGCGTTACATACCGTGAGGATTTCTTTGCGGGACATTTCCCGCAGGAGCCGGTCATGCCGGGCGTTCTGATCGTGGAAGCACTGGCGCAGACCGGAGCAGTAGCGGTTCTGATGCAGGAAGAAAACAAAGGAAAGCTCGGATATTTCGGGGGAATCAAGAACTGCAAGTTCCGCCGCAAGGTCGTTCCGGGAGATAAGCTGAAACTGGAGGCGAGAATCATCCGGCAGAAAGGCCCTCTGGTCATCGGGGAAGGAATTGCCTCTGTTGACGGAGAAGTGGCTGTAAAAGCAGAGTTGTCGCTGATGATCGGATAGGGGATAGATATGATTAGGAAAATACTGATTGCCAATCGTGGCGAGATTGCGGTGCGTATCATTCGTGCGTGCAGAGAAATGGGAATCGAGACGGTTGCGGTGTATTCGGAAGCTGACAAAGAGGCGCTTCACACACAGCTTGCAGACGAAGCAGTCTGTATCGGACCGGCGCCGTCCTCAGACAGTTATCTGAATATGGAACAGATCATCAGTGCGACGATTATTTCGGGAGCCGATGCGATTCATCCCGGATTCGGATTCTTGTCTGAAAACAGCCGTTTTGCAGAACTGTGCGAACAATGCAATATTATTTTCATCGGGCCGGGAGCCGATGTGATCCGCAGCCTTGGAGACAAATCCCAGGCGCGAACCACAATGGTACAGGCAAATGTGCCGGTCATTCCGGGAAGTGACCATGCGATTTATGATGCAGAAGAAGGCGCAAAGATTGCAGAAGAGACCGGGTATCCGGTGATCATCAAAGCAGCACTTGGAGGCGGCGGCAAGGGAATGCGCGTGGCACAGACGCCGGACGAATTTGAAAATGCATTCCACACTGCGCAGTCAGAAGCAAAGGCAGCGTTCGGAGACGGCACCATGTATCTGGAGCATTTTGTACAGCATCCGAAACACATTGAATTTCAGATCCTTGCAGATAAATACGGAAATGTCATCCATCTGGGAGAACGTGACTGTTCGATTCAGAGAAACCATCAGAAACTGGTGGAGGAATCCCCGTGTATGGCCATTTCCGAAGAACTTCGTGCGGAAATGGGAGCCGCAGCAGTTCGCGCAGCCAAAGCGGCCCATTATGAAAATGCCGGTACCATCGAGTTCCTTTTGGAAAAGACCGGAAAATTCTATTTTATGGAAATGAATACCCGGATCCAGGTGGAGCATCCGGTGACAGAGTGGGTGACCGGAATTGATCTGATCAAGGCTCAGATTCGCATTGCTGACGGAGAAAAACTTGCAATAAAGCAGGAAGACGTGCATTTGACAGGTCATGCCATCGAGTGCAGGATCAACGCGGAAAATCCGGCAAAGAATTTCCGCCCATGCCCGGGTACCATTCGGGATATGTACCTCCCGGGAGGAAAAGGGGTGCGGATCGATTCCGCTATTTACAGTGGTTACAGCGTACCGCCATATTATGATAATATGCTGGCGAAACTGATTGTTTTCGCAAAGACCCGTAAAGAAGCTGTCAGAAAGATGCAGTGTGCGCTTGGTGAGATCATCATTGAGGGAATCGATACAAATGTTGATTATCAGTATGAGATCATGAGCCACCCGGATTATCAGGATGGGAATTTTGATATAGAGTTTGTAGCAGAAAAAGAACAGGAACTTCTGGGAAATACAGAGGTCTAGCAGTTAGGAATGCAGCAGGAGTCAGGAGAGTAGAAAAATGCAGTTGGCAAATATGTTTAAAAAGGGAATCAACCTTGGGAAAAATGAAGGATCCGGTAAGCGAATGACATCTCCGGAAGTGCCGGAAGGAATTCTGAAAAAATGTAATGCCTGTAAAGCGGCGATTTTCACGGAAGATGTGAAAAAAGGATACTATATTTGTCCGAAATGCGGAAATTATTTCAGAGTACATGCGATGCGACGCATAGAAATGATCGCTGATCCAGATACATTTGAGGCATGGGACGAGGGCCTTACCTCCGGAAATCCACTGCATTATAAAGGCTATGAAGAAAAGGTAAAAATGCTTCAGGAGAAGACCGGGCTGGATGAGGCGGTTGTGACCGGTAAGGCAAAAATAGAAGGACGTGAAGTGGCGCTGGCTGTATGTGACGGACGATTCATGATGGCAAGTATGGGGAAAGTAGTCGGTGAGAAGATTACACGTGCTGTTGAGCGCGCGACGCAGGCAAAGCTTCCGGTGATTATCTTTGCATGCTCGGGAGGAGCGAGAATGCAGGAGGGAATTCATTCTCTGATGCAGATGGCCAAGACTTCTGCAGCCTTAAAACGGCATCATGACGCCGGACAGCTCTACATCAGTGTTTTGACAGATCCTACGACAGGAGGGGTTACAGCAAGTTTTGCCATGTTAGGAGATATCATTCTGGCTGAACCAAATGCGCTGATCGGTTTTGCGGGACCGCGTGTGATTGAACAGACCATCGGACAAAAACTTCCGAAAGGGTTCCAGAGATCTGAATTTCTTCTGGAACACGGGTTTGTGGATAAGATTGTAGAACGAAAAGAACTGCGTCAGACACTTGCTCAGCTTGTAAGCATGCATGAGGCGGGGAAAATGTCACAATTTACGGAAAGCTCAGAAGGACGTACAAAGCGGAATTTGGAAGAAAATGTAGGAAAGGACAATACCGGACTGGAAGAACACAGAGAAACTCCAAAGGCGAAAAGCGCCTGGGAGCGTGTTCAGATTTCCCGGCTGAAAGACAGACCGGTAGGTTCCGATTATATTGATGCTTTATTTACAGATTTTGCAGAACTTCATGGTGACCGATACTACAAGGACGACAAAGCGATCATCGGAGGAATTGCACGGTTTCATGGCATGCCGGTGACGGTCATTGCGCAGGCTAAGGGAAGAAATACGAAAGAAAATATTGAACGGAATTTCGGTATGCCGTCTCCGGACGGATACAGAAAAGCACTGAGACTGATGAAACAGGCGGAAAAATTTGCACGCCCGATCATCTGCTTTGTAGATACTCCGGGTGCATTTTGCGGACTGGAGGCAGAAGAACGCGGACAGGGAGAAGCGATTGCCAGAAACCTGTTTGAAATGTCCGGTCTGAAAGTTCCGGTGCTTTCGGTTGTGATCGGAGAAGGTGGAAGCGGCGGAGCGCTCGCCATGGCAACCTCGGATGAAGTCTGGATGCTGGAGAACTCCATTTACTCTATCCTGTCACCGGAGGGCTTTGCAAGTATCCTGTGGAAAGACAGCAAACGCGCGGAAGAAGCTGCAAAAGTCATGAAACTTACAGCAGCCCACCTGTATCAGGCGGGAATTGTGGAGAAAGTTTTTGAAGAACCGGAACATCTGACTGTGGAAAATATGGGAGGATTGACAGGAGAGATGGACAGGTCCATACAGGAATTCCTGAAAAAATATGGAGCTTTGTCAACAGAAGAGCTGACGGAAAAACGATATCAGCGCTTCCGGAACATGTAGAAAGGTACGGGGTACAGATATGGAATATCCATCATTGAAAATAGGAAATCTGACGGCGAAAAAACCATTGATCCAGGGCGGAATGGGAATCGGAATCAGTCTCTCAAATCTTGCCGGAAATGTTGCCAAAGAAGGTGGAATCGGGATCATTTCCGCTGCACAGATCGGATTTCGTGATCCTGATTTTGAGAAAGATTCCAAGGCGGCAAATTTAAGAGCCATTCACAGTGAACTCGAAAAAGCCCGCGCAATTGCGCCGGAAGGCGTGATCGGTTTTAATATTATGGTTGCCATGCAGCACTATGGAGAATATGTGCGCGAAGCAGCAAGGGCAGGCGCAGATCTGATCATATCCGGAGCCGGTCTGCCGACAGAACTGCCTGAATTCGTAAAAGGTACGGATGCAAAGATCGCTCCGATCGTATCAACAGAAAAATCCGTGAAAGTGCTCCTCAAATACTGGGACAAAAAATACAGCCGCACCGCAGACCTGGTCGTCATAGAAGGGCCAAAAGCCGGAGGACATCTTGGATTTGACGAGGCACAGCTGGAACAGTTCGATCAGAACACATATGATGAAGAAATCAGGAAGATCATCAAAGCCGTAAAATCATACGAAGAGAAATATAACTGCAGAATTCCGGTCGCACTGGCAGGCGGCATCAGCGATGCAAACGCAGCCAGACACGCATTTGAGCTTGGAGCCGATGCAATCCAGGTAGCCAGCCGCTTTGTAACCACATGGGAATGCGACGCAGACATCCGGTATAAAGAAAGCTATCTGAACGCCGCACCGGAAGATATCCTGATCGTAAAAAGCCCGGTAGGAATGCCCGGAAGAGCCATCGCCAATCCCTTCATCCGACACATCATGGAAGGAGAGCGCCGTCCTCCCAAAAAATGTCTTGCATGCATCAAAACATGCAACCCGGCAAAAACACCATACTGCATTACAGAGGCTCTCATCAACGCGGCAAAAGGCAACATTGAAAATGCATTACTTTTCTGCGGCGCTGATGCATGGAAAGCAGAAAAAATAGAAACTGTAAAAGAAGTGATTGATTCTTTGTTCGAAAGCTGTGTATAATAAAAGAAAAACAAGTACCAGAGGAGAAAATTCGTGGACGCATACGAGAGCATTAACAAATTATTTGTACATTTGTTCAACGATATATTAGAATTAGAAGAAAAAGCGGTCATCACCGAAGAATTCAAAGACCTGACGAACAACGATATGCATATCATCGAAGCCGTCGGTCTCGGAGAAGGAGATAAAATGTCCAACATCGCCCGCAAACTCGGAATCACCGTAGGCTCACTCACCACCTCCATGAACGCCCTGGTCAACAAAAAATACGTCCTCCGCGAACGAAGCGAAGAAGACAGACGCGTGGTCAACATCCACCTCACCCCCAAAGGCGAAAAAGCCTACCACCACCACGCCGAATTCCACAAAAAAATGGTAGAAGCCATCCTGGAACACATCACCGAAGACGAGATTCCCGTCCTCACCAAAGCTCTCGAAGGCCTTTACCAATTCTTCAAAACCTGCTAACAACAGGTCCCATAAGGCATAATCCCGTTTAAACTCAGAGGGCTGCGCTTCCCAAAGAAGCCGCAGCCCCCTTCATATGTACCAATATCTCCCGTCTTATACTTATCCCACGTACAACATAAGAATCTCAGCCCCCACACTCCCCGGTTTGATTCCGGACCGTGGAAAACGCCGGCACTTGATGGCAGGAGTCGCCGGCAGGCGACAACCTGGCATCATAGTACCGCTGCGTTTTCCCCCGAGCGAAAGCGAGTCCGGAATAAAACCGGGGAGCGTGGGGGCGTCCCTCTTCTCAACAACAAATTTTAGAAAGCACTTCCCCAATCGGTTCATGTATCGTAAGCGATGCTCCCACTTCCCGAGCCGTAGTATTCTTATTGATCACAACCAGGTTCTTTCCCCGGAAATAATCAATAAATCCCGCAGCAGGGTAAACGACCAAGGAGGTTCCACCGATAATCAGCATATCAGCATTTGCGATCGCACTGATACTTTTCTGAATAATAACGGAATCTAACCCTTCTTCATAGAGCACGACATCCGGTCGGATGGTCCCTCCACATTCACATTTTGGAATTCCGTCAGAATTTTTAACATAGGCGGCATCGTACTTTTTACCGCAGCGCATACAATAATTGCGATGAATGCTTCCGTGCAGTTCCAGTACGTTTTTACTGCCTGCTGCCTGATGAAGACCGTCGATATTTTGTGTGATCACGGCCGTCAGTTTTCCGGCAGCCTCAAGTTCAGCGAGCTTATAGTGTGCCGGGTTCGGTTTCGCATCAAGAAACATCATTTTCTCTTTGTAAAATTCATAAAAAGCTTCTGTGTTTCTCATGAAAAATGAATGGCTTACAATCTGTTCCGGAGAGTATTTGTATTGCTGCTGATACAGGCCGTCAGCGCTGCGGAAGTCCGGAATATTACTTTCGGTGGAGACCCCCGCACCGCCGAAGAATACAATATTATGACTTTCATCGATCATTTCCTGAAGTTGCTCAATCTGATTCATATGATACCTCTTTTCTTCTGGCAGATTCCGGGCAAAATCGGTACTGCCCTGCCATAAAACTATATCTTTATTATAGCTCAGAATAAAAGAATGGGACATAGTATTTTCGAATAAAAAATACAGAAAATATTGAAATATCACTTGTTATGCAATAACTCCGCGAGTATACTATTACTGTTGTAAAGATGCACATCGGGGAAGGTGCATAGGAAAGAATCAAAATATCGGGAGAGAATGATGAAAATAAAAGATATGAAGAATTGGGGAATGGTATTACTGGGGAATACGATTTATGCATTGGCAATCGTAGTGTTTATTTTGCCGAGTTCGCTGATTATGGGAGGAACAACCGGAATCGGTCTGACGCTTGGACATTATTTGAATGTTCCGCTGCATACATTTGTAATGATTTTTAATGTGCTGATGTTTTTGGTCGGGGCACTTGCTCTGGGAAAAAAATTTGCATTAACGACACTGATCAGTACATTCTATTACCCGGTGATTCTTGGCGCTTTTCAGAACATCCCGGTATTATCTGATATTACAACAGACCGCATGTTATCTACGATCTGCGGAGGACTGATGATCGGATTTGGAATCGGAATTGTGATTCGAGCGGGAGCATCGACCGGTGGTATGGACATACCGCCACTGGTGCTTAACAAGTATTTTGGAATTCCGGTATCGGTTCTGATGTATGCTTTTGATTTCGCGATCCTGCTCATGCAGATGATGTTTTCCGATAAAGAACAGATCATCTATGGAATTCTGCTGGTATTGGTCTATACCATGGTTTTGGACAAAATCCTTTTGATCGGGACAACGAAGACGCAGGTCAGCATCGTTTCTGAAAAATATAATGAGTTAAATGCACAGATTCAGGAAAAACTGGATAGGGGAACCACTTTATTCCATGTGCAGACGGGGTATCTGAAAAATGAGCAGAAAATGATCATGACGGTGGTTTCAAACCGGGAACTGGTGCGTCTGAACCGACTCGTACAGGAAACGGATCCGGAAGCATTTATGGTGATCGGGCATGTGAATGAGGTAAAGGGAAAAGGTTTCTCCTCTCAGAAAGAATATAAAGACGAAGTGACTGCAAATGAAGGAAAAGAAACACAAGGATACACAGGAAATGGCGGGCAGAACAGATAACCCGTCGAAAAAAGAAAAAAAGAAACGAATCAACTGGAAAAGATTCCGGCGCAGGCTTGCAGCGTTTCTGATTGTTGCCGCTATCGGGACGGGTTACTGGTATTATGCGTGGGAGTACCGTGCCGAGACAGAGCCGGAAACGGAACTGACCGAGACGAATACAGATCCTGTTTATACGATGGAACGATATCTGAGGACCTTGAAGCGGAACAGCACGGTTTATGAATATGCGTGCGATGAAGATGAGGCGGATGAGGAATACGGAACTTACGTTGTGCCGGGACTCAAGGCGACCAGGACGATTCAGTATAAGAAAGAAGGCACGCCGCATGTCTGTACGTCCATGACGCCGCAGGGGCTGGCGATTACGGAGGATTATGTCCTGATCAGTGCGTACTGCAGAACGAAGGAGCATAATTCTGTCATTTATGTGATTGATAAGAAAACGCATGAGTATGTAAAAGAAATCGTGCTGGGGACCCGGGCTCATGTCGGTGGAATGGCATATGACACCATGAATCATAATCTCTGGATCACCGGGCAGGGTTCTACCTGGGCGCAGGCAAATGCAATTACGCTGAAGCACCTGGAAAGTTATGATTTTACGGAGAATTATCAGCCCATTGAATTTGATCTCTCATACAATCTTTACCGGATTCAGAGGGCCTCTTTTATGACCTATCATGACGGAGCGCTCTTCGTAGGATTTTTTACCAAGGATAATGCGAGTATTATTGAGAAATACCTGATCAACGCAGACGGAACCTTGTATGAAAAATCGGATATGAATCTGAAGCGGACGGTAGGAGTGATCGATCCGGTGGCATGTGCTGTGAGTATGCAGGTGATTTCAGGAAAAGTTCAGGGGATGGCATTTTACAATAATAAGATCCTGCTTACGATATCCTGGGGGATCATGCCTTCGGAAGTACAGATATTTAATTATTCAAGATATGGAATTCTGTCATCTTCAGAGGCATATAAGACGATCAAATTTCCGGAACGTCTGGAGCAGATCTATCAGGACGGAAGCAGTATTTATGCCTTGTTTGAGTCGGCGGCGTATTCCTACAGGATGGCATCGTGGAATCAGATTGACAGGGTGATTAAACTGAACGGAAGCAGGCTGGTGTATTAATTTTGAAAATATAGAGGATAGCAAAAAGAAAAACCCGTGGAATTTCATGTGTAAAAAGAATTCCACGGGATTTTTTTATTTCCGAATCATTAAGCCTTGGAGCAGGCATGACATCCCAAAGCGCATCCGGTCGGTGTTCCGGCGCATCCGCCCATTGCTGTCTCGCGAAGCTCGAACGGAATACTTTTGCCTACGCGGTACATTGCTTCGGCCATCTCATCAAACGGAATCGGGTGAGTGACACCGGAAAGGGCAAGTTCTGCACAAGTGATTGCGTTTGCAGCACCGATGGAGTTACGGCTCTGACATGGAGCTTCGACCAGTCCGGCGATCGGATCGCATACCATTCCGAGCAGGTTGGACATGGCGATCGATGCAGCCTCAAGCGACATTTCCGGTGTTCCGCCCATGATTTCCACAACCGCACTGGCAGCCATGGCGGAAGCTGCACCAACCTCAGCCTGACATCCGGCTTCGGCGCCGGATACAGATGCATTTCGCATCAGAATATAACCGATTGCGGAGGCATTCAAAATCGCAGAATGCAGGAGTTCATTTGACAGCTGTTTTTCTTCCTGCAGTGCGAGTAGTACACCCGGGAGTACACCGGCAGAACCGGCGGTGGGGGCGGCAACGATCAGTCCCATGGAGGCGTTGACCTCCAGAACGGCCATGCTGTAGGAAATTGCCTTACTCATTAGAGAACCGCAGATACTTCGGTCTGTCTTGCCGAAGTCTGAAACCTTCTTAGCTTCTCCACCAATCAGGCCGCCCATAGAACGTTTCGGCTGCATCAACGGTTCATTCACAGCATCCTTCATGATGGTCAGTACCGTTTTCAGTTTTTCGTCAATTTCCTCGGAAGTGAGTGTTCCGCAAGTAATCTCTCGGGTCTTCATGACCTCGGAAATACTGATATTTTCTTTGTGACAGAGTTCCAGTAATTCTTGTCCGTTTCTAAAATCCATTGTCCTCACCTCCTACATCTGAACCAGCATCAGTTCATGGACATTTTCATTTGTCCGAATATCATCCAGAATGCTCTCCGGAATGGGTTCGTCGGATTCTACTACTGTATAAGCAGTAGCACCCTTATCTTCCCGGAACAGGCGCATGAAAGCGATATTTACATTCTGGTTGCTGAGACACTGGGTAATATGTGCAACGACACCCGGAGTATCGAGCTGTTTTACGATGAGTGTACTGTATTCTCCGGTAAATTCCACATCGATATTACCAATACGCACGATCTTTATCTTGCCGCCCCCGATGGATTCCCCGCGAACCATCAGTTCGTAGCCGTTAATTCCGGTCATTGCGATATCGGCAGTATTCGGATGATCGGTTACCGTCTCCTCATCAATGATGTACTCATACTCCACACCGAATTCTTTCGCGAGCTCGAAAGCATCGCGGATTCTGGCGTCATCTGTGGAAAATCCAAGAATTCCGCCCAGTAGTGCGCGATCGGTACCGTGGCCGTGATAGGTTTTGGCAAAAGAACCGTAGAGGGTAAAGGTTACCTTTTTAATCGGTTTCGGACACATTTTGCGTGCCAGCAATGCCATGGAAACAGCACCCGCGGTGTGGGAGCTGGAAGGCCCGATCATGTTGGGACCAATGACATCAAAAATACTTAGAAAGTTCATATTTTCATCCTCCAATTGTGTTTGGTACTGTAAAGTTTTACAGTCCTATTTTTCTTTAAAACCTTATATTTTCAAGGATTTCATCACTTTTTACGAATAAAAAAGCAATGACCCCCCTTTTTCATGTATAATGT
>NZ_JBQHUC010000019.1:0-57489 GCF_052065395.1 Bariatricus sp. HCP28S3_F11
TATCCCTACGAAAGTAGTAAGACCCCTTGAAGACGACGAGGTAGATAGGGCAGAGGTGGAAGTGCAGTAATGCATGGAGCTGACTGTTACTAATCGGTCGAGGGCATAACCTGAGCAAACAGGCAAGAAGCGGAAAAGCATGAGTGGAAGAGACGGGAAGGATGCTTGCATCCGGAGCGGCTCTTGCAGGAATGTGAGTCCATTTGATACCAAATGGACAATGAGAGAACGAAGTTCTCGAATGGTTTCCGCGGAAAGTAAGTTTGAAATGGTAGGATAGGAAAGAAATGGATGGAGAGATAAAACTTTGTATGTGGTTTTGAAGGTACATAAAAGTATTTTCAAAAAGCACTTGAAAAAAATGAAGAAAGTGCTATAATATTAGAGTATTCCTCGATAGCTCAGCGGTAGAGCATTCGGCTGTTAACCGAAGGGTCGTTGGTTCGAACCCAACTCGGGGAGTTAAGATGACTTCCATAGACAGAGATGTTTATGGAAGTTTTTAGTTATAAAAATAGTAGAATAATAGAACTGACTTTATAGAAAAGACGAAGTATAAAACTGTTTTAGACTTCGTCTTTTCTGGCTATGTTTAATAATATGAGAGTTGTTTATAATAAAATCCTATAGATATAGATGAAGTATATTAAGTATATTAAGGAGGGAATGCAATGTCGAATCAACAATCACAGCAGGCAGTAACGATACCACTGCCCAAAGGGAAGAAAAACACAGTTCAGGCAGGATGTGTATGTCTCATGATGTCCATTTCCATGTATGGATTAGTATTTTTTACATTAACCTCACCGATTCTGGAGAGAGTGAACGCAATGGGCTATGTATCATTGTTTTCTATTTTTGCAGGACTTGGGGTTTCAATTATGACACCAATCGGAGGAAAACTGGGGGATATCATCGGACGGAGAAATATAGTTGTCATTCCGGGAATTATATGTGCAATAGCCGGTATAGCATTTGCATTTGCCAGATCGCTTCCGGTATTAATGATATTACGTCTTCTTGTGGGACTTGCACAGGGAGCTTTTACGTCAGCTCCGTATATTATTGCAGGGCTTATTTATGAAAAGAAAGATGTACCTAAGGCGATGGGGCTTTTAGCTACAGCTGTTGCGCTTGGAAGCTTTGGAGGCAGTATCATTGCAGGTTTTCTTACAGATATGGGAATGCTTGAAGTTGCGATTCTCATACCTGCGATCCCCTTACTTCTTGGGGTGGTGCTGGTTGGCATAAACATGCCGAATCAGAAACGAGAAGGAAATGTTTCTATTGATGTACCTGGAATCATTGCTTTGTCGATTGCTTTATGTGGTATTCTTATGGCGCTGAATTTCGGGTCTTCTATGGGATGGACACATCCTGCAATTCTGGCAGGTTTTGTGATTGGTATTGCAGCGCTGGTTGCTTTGATGAAAATTGAGGAAAAGGCGGAAGAGCCGCTGATTCCGTTAAGACTATTAAAAAATCGCGGATACACAGTATTGTTGGCAGTTGGATTTATTGCATATTTCTATCAGACAGCAATGAATGTTTATTCGCCGATCAGTACACTACAAGTATTGAAAGCGTCAGGAACCGTGACAGGTTCATTGCAGATGCCTCGTACGCTGATTACGATCGTATTGCCTACGATCGCCGGAGCATGGGTAGGTAAGAAGGCATCCAATTCGTGGAAAGCTATGGCATTCAGTACGGGACTTGCAATGATTCCGATGTTGATGCTGGGATTTACTACGCCTTCGACTTCTATCATACTTTATTTTGTTGCAATTGCAATTACCGGTATTGCGGAGAGCTTTCGTTCTGTTGCAATTACACCGGCAGCACAGTCCATGCTTCAGCCTTCTGATATCGGAGTAGGAACATCACTTGTCAATTTCTTCAATTCGCTGGCAAGCACAGTTTCAGCAGCTGTTTTCGGTGTGGTTTATAATAATTGTACGGCTTCTGATCCATCAAACGCTGCATTGATACAGAAAGGTGTCAATCAGGTGTTTATTACAGCGGCAATTGTTTCTTTTGTGGGAGTATTGATTGTAATTTTTATTGTAAGACCACAGATGAGTCAAAAAGAAGAAGGTTAGTATGGAAAATGTATATTATGATATAAATGGGTGTATTTTAAATTAAACACAATAAAAAGCGCCACTCAATCGTCTATAATGATGATTTTGTGGTACTTTTTATAGAGCTAATGAAAATAACTAATCATTCCGGCGACCAAAGGGCGATGGCCGTGTCATAAGCAACGCCCCCACTTAATTGCTTATCCTGCAGTGAAAGACGGACACAGCAGAGAATTCAACTGAAATTTGACAAATGTGAATGTGTTGTTATATACTATGACGAAATTACAGGATACCAATGTGCTCAACCGCGGCAGAGATTCTGGCATCAACCTTATTTTTGTGTTAGCCGGAAGAACTGGAGTTGTGACAGGTGGAAGACAGGAGGTCATGGAAATGGCAGAATGGAAGAGAAATACAATAGTTAAAGCAAAAGGCCGCATTCCAAAACCGGGTCAGAGGATCCTGCGTTCTGTATGTGCAGTATGCCTGCATTCTGGGGAATGATTGTTATTTTGATCGAGGTATATGCGTTGGGTGGAAAGCTTCAGGGGAATATTTTAAGCTATCTGATCATTGCATTGTTTACCGGAGTGGTGTTGTACTCGACTGTTTTACTGGATATCGCGAATACATCCTATTTTTCCTGTGTCGTTTTCCTGAGTATTACGGTCATGCATATCACAGACGAAAGCCCGATGCGGTTTGTTTTTAACAGAGTATTGGATACACTAATTGGAGTTGTACTGGCACTGATCGTTAACTCCATACATTTACCAAGGACAAAGAATACGGATATTTTGTTTGTTTCGGGAATTGACGATACGCTTCTTACCGATAAGGAACAGCTGACGCCATACAGTAAGGTGGAACTGAACCGAATGATCGAGCAGGGAGCTAAATTTACCGTATCCACGCTTCGCACGCCGGCGACGGTCAGGGAAACGCTGCAGGGAATCAATTTGAAGCTTCCGATCATTGCGATGGACGGAGCGGTGCTGTATGATATGAATGATAATTCTTTCCTTATGAGTTATGAGATGTCTTATTTGCAGGCGAGAAAGGTTATAGAATTTCTGGAAAATGAGCATATCAGTTATTTTGCAAATGTAGTGATCGATGATGTGCTGGTGATTTACTATAATGAGCTTGGAAACAGGGCAGAACAGGAAATCTATAAACAGATGCGTAAATCACCATACCGGAACTATATGAAACGGCCGCTTCCTGAAAATGAGAATGTAGTATATTTTATGATGATTGAAAAAAAGGAGAGAATTGAGAAATTATATGAAAAAATAAGCACTCAGGAATGGGCGGATGAGTGTAAAATACTGATGTACGATTCAACGGATTATCCAGGGTATGCCTATATTAAGATCTATCATAAAGATGCGACAAGAGAGAATATGCTCCGCAATCTTCTGGCGCTTCTGGATATGGAAAAGACGGTGACATTTGGCAGCATCGAAGGAACCTGTGATGTGTGTGTCGCAGATTCCAACAGGAATCTTATGGTGAAGAAGATGAAACAGTATTTTGAGCCTGTAAAAAGAAAAATGTGAATGCCCCGTAAGGATAGTCGATTGTCATCAGCGAAAACAGGCAATTGCAGAATAAAAAAATAAAAAAATTTCAAAAATCACTTGCATATTAGTACAAGATATGATAATATAATTTTCGGTCACTGCGAAACACAAGCTGGCCGAAAACAGTATGGCTCCGTGGTCAAGCGGTTAAGACATCGCCCTTTCACGGCGGTAACACGGGTTCGATTCCCGTCGGAGTCATTACATTAGCCAAGCATTCAGGGAAAGGTAAATGGCCTTTCGCTTGGTCAGAATGTAAGCCCGGTGTTATCTAAGCGGTGGGTAAATGAGCGTGGACCTTTAGCTCAGCTGGTTAGAGCAATCG
The DNA here is from genome assembly GCF_052065395.1 of Bariatricus sp. HCP28S3_F11. Classification (NCBI taxonomy): domain Bacteria; kingdom Bacillati; phylum Bacillota; class Clostridia; order Lachnospirales; family Lachnospiraceae; genus Bariatricus; species Bariatricus sp. HCP28S3_F11. The sequence goes on from NZ_JBQHUC010000019.1 coordinate 3,999, forward strand.
GCTCATAACCGATCGGTCCCGGGTTCGAGTCCCTGAAGGTCCACTTTTTAAAAATTTCATATGGCCCGATGGCTCAGTTGGTTAGAGCGCCGCCCTGTCACGGCGGAGGTCGTGGGTTCGAGTCCCATTCGGGTCGCTGACATTTTCAGTGAATGTCTTTTAATTATATATGGGATCATAGCTCAGCTGGGAGAGCATCTGCCTTACAAGCAGAGGGTCATAGGTTCGAGCCCTATTGGTCCCATTTATAGCATTTATATGTTATATGCCGCAGTGGCGGAACTGGCAGACGCCCGGGACTTAAAATCCCGTGGGTAGCGATACCCGTACCGGTTCGATTCCGGTCTGCGGCATGAAAAAAACCTCGTAAATACGGGGTTTTTTCTATTTTGTGTTGCATGGCGTGTTGCATAGTTCCGAAAAATGGTCCAGTGAACCATTTCTGAGTTTTAATATTTCTTGCGGGTATTCAGAATAAAGATTATCTAACAGTAGAGCTTATAGATAGGTTGGAAAAATTAATTATGCAATGATATAATCACTTACGGTTCAATACATTTATTACCAAATTGACAAAATATCAAGGAGAACATGATGAAACGCAAAGCCTTCAAAACAGCCCTTTCCTATACAGTCCCAATTTTCGCCGGTTCGGCAGAATTTGTAGCGGTGAATCTGCTGCTTGGCGCTTTTAATCCGATTCAGGCATTTTTTACCATTTATACTATTTCCGGCTGACAAACCGGCTCCAAAGTATATCAAGTATCTTGGAAATGTATTATCGGCAGCAGTCTTTGGACTGTTAGTTGTGTATTGCCTGAAAAGTGTAAAAATGTCCGACTAATTTTATATAGTCTTGACGAATTTGTGTTAGTGTGATATAACTTAATTGAAAAAAATTATCATTCATTTTATATAGAAAGTGGGGGTGTTTTTAATGACACTAAAGAATCTGAAGATCGGTGAGAGTGCTGTCATTACGAAAGTGGGCGGAGAAGGCGCACTGAGACAGCACTTTCTGGATATGGGTGTGATTCCCGGAGCGGAAGTGACTGTCGTGAAGTTTGCGCCCATGGGCGATCCGATGGAACTACAGATTCATGGGTATGAGCTGACTCTTCGCCTGGCGGATGCAGACCAGATCGATATTCAGCCGATCAAGGAGCGGACGAACCAGCACAGCCGGATTGAGAAGATATATCCTTCCGAGCATCCGGGACTTGGAGAAGACGGAAAATATCATGCCAAAGGGGATGGAGATCCGCTTCCTGAGGATACCTTACTTACATATGCACTTGTGGGAAACCAGAACTGTGGAAAGACGACCTTATTCAACCAGCTTACGGGAGCCAATCAGCATGTGGGAAATTTTCCGGGAGTTACGGTAGACCGTAAGGATGGTCCGATCAAAGGGCATCCGAATACAAGAGTGACAGATCTTCCGGGGATTTACTCGATGTCCCCATACACCAGCGAGGAAATTGTCTCCAGAAATTTTGTGCTTGCTGATAATCCGAAAGCAATCATTAATATTGTGGATGCTACGAATATTGAACGGAATCTATATCTTACCATGCAGCTGCTGGAAATGCATATTCCAATGGTTATTGCCCTGAATATGATGGATGAAGTGATGAATAATAATGGCGCCATTGATATCAATGGAATGGAAGCGTTGCTGGGGGTGCCGGTAATCCCGATTTCAGCGGCTAAAAATGAAGGGGTGCGGGAACTGATTGAACATGCGGTGCATATTGCAAAATATCAGGAACGTCCGCAGAAACAGGATTTCTGCAGCAAGGATGACCATGGCGGAGCGATTCATCGTGCGATTCATGCTGTTGAATCAATCATTGAGGATCACACGGAAAGAGCCGGGTTGCCGCTTCGCTTCTCGGCAACGAAAGTCATCGAGGGAGATTCTCTGATTCTGGAACAGCTTCAGCTGGATCAGAACGAGATGGATATGATCGAGCATATCGTGGTACAGATGGAAAAAGAGGGAGGCATGGATCGAAGTGCTGCCATTGCGGATATGCGTTTTGATTTCATTGAGTATGTATGCGAACGTACTGTAAAGAAACCGAAAGAAAGCAAGGAACGTTTACGTTCGGAAAAAATCGACCGTATCCTTACGGGAAAATGGACAGCGATTCCATGCTTTGTCGCAATCATGGGAGCGGTATTCTTTCTGACATTCAATGTGATCGGGGCCTTTTTGCAAGGGCTTCTGGAATCCGGGATTGAGGCACTGACCGCAGCAGTGGATCAGTGGATGACGGCAGCTCATGTGAATCATGCACTCCATGGGCTTGTGATTGATGGTATTTTCGGTGGCGTTGGAAGTGTTCTTAGTTTTCTGCCGATTGTTGTTACGTTGTTCTTCTTTCTTTCCATTATGGAAGACAGTGGTTATGTGGCCAGAGTTGCATTTTTCATGGATAAACTTCTGCGCAAGATCGGCCTTTCAGGACGAAGCATTGTGCCAATGCTGATTGGATTTGGATGTACGGTTCCGGCGGTCATGGCGACCAGAACACTCCCGAGTAAGCGGGACCGAAAAATGACGATTTTCCTGACTCCGTTTATGAGTTGTACAGCAAAGCTGCCGATTTATGTGTTCTTCGTGAGCGCGTTTTTCCCGGGGAAAGGTGGCTTTATTATGACGGGGCTCTATCTTCTTGGAATCGCGGTCGGGATACTGGTTGCGCTTCTATTTAAGAATACGTTATTCAAAGGAGAAGCGGTTCCTTTTGTTATGGAGCTTCCGAATTATCGAATGCCCGGCGTGAAAAATGTGGCACAGCTTTTGTGGGAAAAGGCAAAAGATTTTTTAAGCAAAGCGTTTAGCGTAATCTTGATTGCAACAATCGTGGTATGGTTCCTGCAGAGCTTTGACCTGCATCTGAACATGGTGGCGGATTCTTCTGATAGCCTGATGGCGATGATTTCCGGATGGATTGCTCCGGTACTTGCTCCGCTCGGACTTGGCGACTGGAGGATCGTAACATCTCTGATCAGTGGATTTATGGCCAAGGAGAGTGTAGTGTCTACTATGGAAATCCTGTTTGGCAGCAGTATTCAGACTGCAATCTCGACCGTTTCCGCAGCAACGATGCTGGTGTTTTCTCTTTTATATACACCTTGTGTTGCTGCCATTGCTTCCATCAAGCGGGAGTTGGGCGCAAAATGGGCGGTCGGCGTTGTCTTCTGGCAGTGCGCGGTTGCCTGGATTGCAGCATTTATTGCAAGATTTATCTGTATTGCAGTCGGGATGTAAAGTGGATGATCTGTATCAAGGATGGTATGTAAAACAGGAGGTTTGAAATGAATATTGCAGATATAATCGTTATTCTTTTGGTAGTGGTCATTGTGGGCGGTGCGGTCGCGATACTGAGAAGAAATAAGAAAAATGGGAAAAGCTGCTGTGGATGTGACTGCGGACACTGCAGCCAGAGCTGTGGGAAAAAGGATAAATAAGGCGGAGTTTGAATTCACTTGGAGAGAATCCAAGTGAATTTTTTAAATTTGCTATAACGATAGAGACTGTGTTAATATAGAAAAAAACATATGGAGAAATGGTATGGAAGAAAAAATCTATTTTGACAATGGCAGTACTTCATGGCCAAAGGCTCCGGGAGTACAGGAAGCAGTTTCGGAGCTCTTGAAAAATGGAGCATTTAATATCAACCGGGGAAATTATGCAGGGGCGTATGAAGTGGAAAGTGTTGTACTGGAGACAAGGGATCAGCTTGTACAGTTGTTCCATGGAACCGATTCAAGAAATGTGATTTTTACGCCGGGAATCACCTATTCGCTGAATTATTTTATCAAGGGATTTTTAAAAACCGGAGATCATGTTCTGGTAAGCGGTCTGGAACATAATGCTGTGATGCGTCCGCTGGAACAGATGAAATTGGCAGGTGTGGACTACGATATTGTTCCGGTGGATGAAGAAGGAAATCTTGATCCGGAAGATTTGAGAGAACGGATCCGGATAAATACGAAGGCAGTTATCATGACGCACGCATCGAATGTGTGCGGAACGGTTGTGCCGATTCGTGAGATTGGAAGTATCTGCAAAGAGTATGGATTATTCTTTGCAGTAGATACGGCACAAAGCGCCGGGACGCTTCCGGTAGACATGCAGGAGTGCCAGATTGATTTCCTTGCATTTACGGCGCACAAAGGATTACTGGGACCGCAGGGGATCGGAGGATTTCTCATATCCGAACGGCTGGATAAGAAAATGGAGCCGTATATTGCCGGAGGAACCGGAAGTCAGTCCGATTCCCTTCTGATGCCGGATTATCTGCCGGATAAATATGAGAGTGGAACCATGAATCTGCCCGGAATCATAGGGCTTCATGCGTCACTTGACTATATCCGGGAGCAGGGACTGAAAGCGATTCATGATAAAAAGATGGAACTGACGGAATATTTACTGAACGAAGTCAAAAGGATTCCACAGGTGCGCATTGTAGGAAGAAAAGATGTGCAAGACAGAGTGGCGGTTGTCTCGCTGGATTTCCTGACAATCGATAATGCGGTTGCGGCATTTGAACTGGAACAGGAATGCGGTGTGATGACAAGAGTCGGGCTCCACTGTGCGCCGGCAGCTCATCAGTCTCTCCATACCTTTCCGCAGGGAACGGTCCGATTTGCATTTAGTGCCAGCAATACGTTTTCGGAAATTGATCGTTGTGTAGAAGGTATCCTAAAAATCTTATAAAGTGACACATATAGATGATAACTATATATAGTGATGTGCATTATAAATATCAATGGATAAATCAGGAAATGAAATTGCCTGTACTCCCAAAAAATGATACTCTATAGTTAGAGTTTTATTGAGAAATAATTTTATTAAGGAGGACAAGCAAAATGGCTGATAATCGCAAAATGTGGGAAGAACTGGGGATGAATCTGGAACTGCATGACCAGTTGTGTGCGGTACTTCCACAGGCATTCGGGGATGTGTTTTTATCACAGGAGAACAGACCGGAGGGAATGGATTACTATAACATGGTTGTAGCGGATATTCACGGAATCAGACCGGCGGAACTGATTGAGCATCAGAAAAAGGGCGGGAAAGTATTCGGAACTTTCTGTATCTATGTTCCGGATGAGATTATTTTCGCAGCGGATGCAATTGCAACAGGACTGTGTGGGGGATCTCAGTTCTGGGTACCGGGAGGCGAACGAGTGCTTCCGACCAATACCTGTCCGCTGATCAAAGCATCTGTTGGAGCAAGACTGGATCGTACCTGCCCATTCTTCCGAATCGCAGATATGTATATCGGGGAGACAACCTGCGACGGTAAGAAAAAGGCTTGGGAAATTCTTTCTGAAGACGTTCCGGTATATGTTATGGATCTTCCGCAGATGAAGCGGGCAAAAGATGTCAAAGCATGGGCAGAAGAAATTACGGCTCTGAAAGACAAGGTAGAAGAATTTACCGGAAATAAAGTAACGGCTGAAAAACTGGCTGATAGCATTAAGCTGATCAATAACAAGAGAAAAGCACTCGCAAGACTGTATGAATGCCGTAAGAGCGAGACACTTCCGATCAGCGGTACAGATGCGCTTGTGATTTCCCAGATTGCTTTCTATGATGATCCGGCAAGATTTACTCAGATGACAAATAAGCTCTGTGATGAGCTTGAACAGCGTATCAAAGATGGTGTCAGCATCGTTCCCGCAGGTACGAAACGTATCATGCTGACCGGAACACCGCTTGCAATTCCGAACTGGAAGCTTCATAATATCGTAGAGACAAGCGGAGCGGTTGTGGTATGTGAAGAAATGTGTACGGGAACACGCTACTTCGAGAACTATGTGGATGAGACAAAAGAAACGCTGGAAGACCAGATCATGGCTCTTTCTGAGCGGTATATGAATATCAACTGTGCTTGCTTCACGCCGAATCACGCAAGAATTGATGACATTTTACGTCTTGCGAAAGAGTACAAGGTTGACGGTATCATTGATGTGAATCTGAAATTCTGTAATCTGTACGATACAGAAGGCTACTTTGTAGAACGTGCGATGAAAGAAGCAGGTATTCCGGTTCTTGGAATTGAGACAGATTATACAGACAGTGATGCACAGCAGCTTCGTACCAGAGTCAGTGCATTTGTGGAAATGCTGAATAATTAAAAAATGTGAGGAACATAGAGCTATGCAGAAAATACAGCATTATGTATTGTTTCCCAATCATGATAATGGAATGCGTCTCTATAAAGAATTAAAAAAACTGGGGGTTTGGGCAGTGATTGCCCCGACCCCCAGAAGTGCGAGTAAATGCTGCGGTATTTCACTAATGGTGAAAGAAGAAGATCTTGAGGTGATCCGGCAGTGTATTCGTGAACATGATATAGAGATCTTGAAAATCACCGAAGTGGAAATGGATTTGAATCCACACAGAGATCAATATTGTTAGAAGAGGTAGGAATATGAATTACGTTGGAATAGATATCGGATCCACAGCATCCAAAGTTGCTGTGATCGGGGATAAGGAGCTTCAATTTGTACTGCCTACAGGATGGAGCAGCAAGGAGACCACCTTACTTATCAAGGAGAAACTTCTTGCAGAAGGAGTGGATGTCATGTCTGATGAGACAAAAGTTGCAGCGACCGGATATGGAAGAATTGCTGTAGATTTTGCAGATTATGTGATTACCGAAATAACATGTCATGCAAGAGGCGGAAGACAGATGGCAGGAGATAATTGTACGATTATTGATGTGGGCGGACAGGATACCAAAGTAATCCTGGTCGAGAACGGAACCGTGCAGGATTTCCTGATGAATGATAAATGTTCCGCCGGGACCGGAAAGTTTTTGGAAATTATGGCAAATCGTCTCGGAATCACGCTTCAGGAGCTTTTTGATATGGCTGAAAGCGGAACAGTCTTACCAATCAGTTCTCTTTGCACCGTATTTGCAGAGTCCGAAGTCATCAATTATATCGGTGTCGGGAAAAATCGTGAAGATATTGCGGCGGGGGTCGTTGATTCCGTAGCATCTAAGGTGGCACAGTTGAGCCAGAAGAAGGCACTGTCAGATAAGATTATTCTGACAGGAGGGTTGAGTCACAGTACATATTTTACCAGAATCCTTTCTGCAAAAATCAGAAAGACGGTGGAACCTACTGAAAACGGACGGTATGCCGGCGCGCTGGGGGCAGCACTACTGGCGAAGGAGAAGAAGAATAAATAGTAGCAAAGAAATATAAGTGAGCATAAAGAGCAGGAGCAAGGGGATACTCATCAGTACCCTTGCTCCTGCTTTCCTTTCTGTAAGATATTTCTATTTCCGGAGTCTTTACATTTTTTGCAGTATATGATAAGGTAAGCTTGATAGGTTCAGACAATCACCGGTTGTCTGATTAAAAGGGAAACAGGTGCAAATCCTGTACGAACTCGTCACTGTGATCGGGGAGTGCAAGGCCATTTATGTCACTGAGCAATTGGGAAGGCGGCCTTAGATTAAGATCCGTAAGCCAGGAGACCTGCCTATTGAAAAACGGAGTGGGGAAGGACCCACAGATCACGAGTAACTGGTCGCAACCGATCATAATGGAAATGATACATTCCCGGGCGATGCCTGTATCTGCCGGGAGTGCTGTTTTGTTATGTATTCATTACGCCCTTTTACCATTTTTATGGAAAAGGGCTTTTTTGTCTACGAGATTTTTATCCTGCAGACTTAAAAGCGAATGAGAATATATCGGAAATGGCCAGAAAATGAAGGAGGAGCAGGATGAAGAAAAAACTGGTAACCATTTTACTGGCTGTTTCATTGGTGGGAACCCTGGTTCTGTCAGGATGTTCCGGAAAAAGCGATGAAAATGCGGAAACAACAGTAGAAAACGACAAGGAAGAAAGTACAGAAAACGAGGATCAGAAGGCTGCGGATGAGGTGGCAGCGCTGATTGACGCAATCTATGTACAGCAAAGAACGGATGAGACGGATGAACAGTGTAAGAAAGCGAAAGAAGCCTGGGACGCACTGACAGACGCCCAGAAGGAACTGGTAGAAGGTGAAAATGCAGATCCGGATTACTTTGGAAGAGATACAGGCGATGCATCCAAGGATGATCCGCTGAATCAGGATGATATCGGAGAAAATGAGATTCTTGTTGTCAGCTTCGGAACATCTTTTAATGACAGCCGTGTAGAGGATATTAAAGGAATTGAAGATGCACTTCAGGAAGCGTATCCGGACTGGTCTGTAAGAAGAGCCTTTACCGCGCAGATCATTATCAATCATATTCAGGCAAGAGACGGAGAATGCATTGACAATATGGATCAGGCACTGGAGCGAGCGGTCGCAAACGGCGTAAAGAATCTGGTTGTCCAGCCGACACACCTGATGCATGGCGCAGAGTATGATGAATTGATGGAATCTGTTGAGGCATATGCGGACAAATTTGAGAGTGTAAAAGTTGCAGAACCTCTGCTTGGAGAAGTGGGTGCAGATGCGGAAACTGTCAATGACGATAAGGCAGCAGTTGCTGAGGCAATTACTGCGGAAGCAGTCAGCGAAGCAGGCTATGACAGCCTGGATGCTGCAAAAGAGGATGGTGCTGCTTTTGTGTTCCTGGGACATGGAACTTCTCATACCGCGAAGGTGTCTTACAGCCAGATGCAGGCACAGATGTCTGCCCTTGGATATGAGAACGTGTTTATCGGAACTGTCGAAGGAGAGCCGGAAGAAACTGCATGTGAAGCTGTCATTGAAGCTGTTTCCCAGGCAGGGTATAAAAAAGTAATCCTTCGTCCGCTGATGGTAGTGGCCGGCGATCATGCCAATAATGACATGGCCGGAGACGACGAAGACTCATGGAAGAGTATGTTTGAAGCTTCCGGAGAATTTGAAAGTATAGAAACACAGATTGCTGGTCTTGGAGGAATTGCTAAGATTCAGGAAATTTATATTGCACATACTGCAGCAGTGATCGGTCAGTAATCGCATGAGTCAATAAATAATATAGATCTAATATCTTTTGTTTCGTGGCAATGTATGGAGAGAGGGGCTCCTGCATTGCCACGATTTTTTTGTATGCAAACATGCATTATTGAGAAATGTTTTCATGACTGAGTGAATCATTAGAAGATATATATGATATAATGAATTAGCCTTAGCTAACCCCATATTCGTTTATCAGATGGAAATAGAAGGAGGAATGAAAGATAATTGATGGAAATAACACAGAAACGAGAACGGGAAAAAGAAAAGCGAAAACTGAAAAGAGAAAAGGAGTAGTTATGTCAGAGGAAGAGAGATATTTTTTGGAAGTTGTAGATTTAAAGAAAGGATTTGGAAGTGGGGACACCCGCCAGGAAGTATTATGCGGGATGAATTTTTCGGCCGCAAAAGGGGAGTTCTGTGTTCTGCTGGGACCTTCCGGTTCGGGAAAATCCACACTTCTTAATATTATTGGAGGAATCGACAGTGCCGATTTCGGCTATATTTCCATAAACGGTGACAAACTGGAGGATATGGGAGAAAGGGAATTGACACAGTACCGCAGGAAGCATCTGGGATATGTGTTTCAGATGTATAATCTGATCGGCAATTTAAATGTGAAAGAAAATATTGAGGTAGGTGCATATCTGTCGGATCATCCGCTTGATATTGATGATCTGTTACAGACTCTGGGACTCTATGAACACCGTTATAAACTCCCGAACCAGCTCTCCGGCGGGCAGCAGCAGAGAGTTTCTATCGGACGCGCTATTGTGAAGAATCCGGATATCCTGCTTTGCGATGAGCCGACAGGTGCATTGGATTATACGACTTCCAAGGAAATATTGAAGTTGATTGAAGACATCAATCGAAAGTATAAGAATACGGTCATTATGGTTACGCATAATGAAGCTATCAAAAATATGGCAGATCATGTGATCAAGCTGAGAGATGGAAGAGTGCGCCATAATGAGAAAAATACAAATAAAATTTCGGCAGTGGAGCTTGAATGGTAAGGAGTGTGGCAAGTATGAGGGACAGGAAAGTGAAAAATCCGCTTCAAAAGCGCATTCCCAGAGAATTAAAAGGTGACTGGAAAAAATATCTGGTGGTTGCGTTGTTTTTAATCCTTACAATTGGATTTGTTTCAGGGATGTATGTTGCCAATGGGAGCATGATGCAGGCTGCAGTGGATGGTAAAGAAAAGTATTGTCTGGAGGATGGGCACTTTGAACTGAATGAGAAGGCGGATCAGGAGCTGATTCATGCAATCGAAACAGGTGAAAAGGCAGTCCCTGTAACTGTATATGAGAATTTCTATCGGAGTGAGGTGGAAGATCACGATAATGACGGAAAGTCGGATGGCACAATACGGGTGTATGAAAAAACAGAGGATATCAATCTGGCCTGCCTGATGGAAGGAAGTTTCCCGGAAACGGAAGAGGAGATTGCCATTGACCGGATGCATGCAGACAATGCAGGAATTCAGGTTGGAGATACCATTTCCGTCAGTGAGCAGTCCTATCAGGTGACAGGGCTGATTTCCTATGTGAATTATTCTACTCTTCATGAGAAAAGTACAGATCTGATGTTTGATGCACTGAAATTTAATGTGGCGATGGTGACGAAAGATGGCTTTGAACGCCTGTCCGGTTCGTTGCATTATACCTATGCATGGAGATATGAACAGGAACCGATGGATGAGATTGAAGAAAAGAAACAGTCGGACGATTTTATGAGGGCTTTGCTTACCCAGACGGTCATGTGGGATAATGAACTTCAGGATTATTTGCCCCGTTATGCAAACCCGGCAGTCAACTTTGCAACGGATGATATGGGGTCAGATGAAGCGATGGGCGGAGTCCTGCTGGATATCCTGATTGTGATCATTGCATTTATTTTTGCGGTCACCATCAGTAATACCATTGCGAAAGAATCACAGACGATTGGCACCCTGCGGGCATCCGGATATACAAAGGGTGAGCTCGTGCGGCATTATCTGGCAATGCCTGTGCTTGTAACAATGATTGCAGCTGTTGTTGGTAACCTGTTGGGCTATACTGTCTTCAAAGATGTTGTAGTATCCATGTATTATAACAGTTACAGCCTCCCTGCTTATGAAACAATATGGAATCCGGATGCATTTATTAAGACGACAGTGATACCAGTATTCCTGATGCTTGCAGTGAATCTGATTGTGATCATTTACATGATGCAGCATACGCCTTTGCAGTTTTTACGGCGTGATCTTAAAAAAACAAGACGGAAGAAAACGATACGGCTGCCGAAGTGGAAGTTCTTCAGCAGATTCCGTCTGCGTATCATATTTCAGAACATGCCAAATTATGCTGTTCTTTTTGCAGGTATTTTCTTTGTTATGGTTATGCTGGCAATGGCGGTCGGAATGCCGTCTACGCTGAAGTACTATCAGGATCATGCAGAAAATCTGATGTTTGCAAAATACCAGTATGTATTGAAATCTTGTGAAGACGAAGAAGGACAAATGATTCAGATGGATGTTACAGATGCAGAGCAATTTTGCATGAAGGCACTGAAGAAGACAGGGGATGCACTGGATGAAGAAGTATCTGTTTATGGGGTCAAGGATGACAGCAAATATATCCGGATCGAAGATTTAGCATCGTTGAAAGAAAATGAAGTATATCTTTTCCGGCCATTTATTGAAAAGTATAATCTGAAAGTGGGAGATGTCATCACGCTGGATGAAAAATATGAATATAAGCAGTATCAGTTCAAGGTGGCAGGAATTTACGAAAAATGCCAGAATATTGCAGTATTTTCAGATTTTGTGTATTCTGTTGTCAGCGGTCCTGATCTATCTTCTGACGAAGTTGATTATCGAAAAGAACGAAACGGCAATCTCCATGACGAAGATTCTTGGTTATGAAAACCGTGAAATCGCAAGTCTGTATTTGCTTTCTACAACAATGGTAGTGATTGTGGCAGATACGGTGAGCGTGATATTAGGCGCTATGGTTATGAATCAGGCATGGAAAAGTATTATGTCTGAATACAGTGGCTGGTTTGCTTTTGTGATAGAACCGATAGGATATATAAAGATGTTTGTCTTTGTGCTTCTTGGGTATTTGATGGTGCGGGTGCTGGATTTTCGGAGGATCCGAAAGATTCCGATGGAAGAAGCGTTGAAAAATGTTGAATAATTTTTTTAGCTGGATTCGAAATGAGAAAAATAATCAATACGAGAATATGGATTGACAATGGGAGCAGAAACAGATAATATATAAATAGTTAGTAAAAGCTAACTTAAATGTTTATATCCGTACTGAACGGCTATACAAATTAAGACAAAGAAACGCCTACATGGCGTTTTCTTTAAAACCCGATGTTAGGCAAAGCTAACAAAAGAAAGGAGATACATAAAATGAGCGTAGTGATTATCGGAGGAAATGAATGCATGGTTCGTCAGTACAAGGATCTATGCCAGGAATATCAGTGTGATGCGAAAGTATTTCCAAAACAGAAAAGCAGTTTGAAAGGAATCGGATGTCCCGATCTGATGGTATTATTTACCAGCACAGTATCACACAAAATGGTGCGAAATGCGTTGAATGAAACAAAAGGACTTGATGTAAAGGTGGTGCGGTCACATACCAGTTCTATGTCGGCGCTCAAAAATATTTTAGATGATAATATCAAACAGGAGGAAGCAGTATGTCTGATGAAATGATTGTCCGTCATTGTTCGCCCACATTGGCAGGGTTAAAGACCGGCAACTTGTTCAACTGTCCGTGTTCGGATAAAAAAGAGTTGATTCTGGCAGTGCGATCATTGAACAAACGACTTGCACCGAAGGGAATACGGGTGATCCCGATTCAGGTATGTGAACAGCGGGTACTAATCTACCTTTATCGTCCTGACAAATTGGAAAATGATCTGGCTGTAGAAGAGGCAGGGGAAATTCTGAGAGCATGTGGATATTCCACCGGGGACTGTGACAAATGTGTGGTACGGTTAAGCAGACGTTTGCAGGAGTCGGGGGATTTCCCGCATGAAATCGGACTGTTTCTGGGATATCCGCCCGAGGATGTGCGTGGATTTATCGAAAATCATGCCGAAGGTTATAAATTTGTAGGATGCTGGAAAGTATATGGAGATGAAAAAAGTGCAAAAAAACAATTTGCACGCTATAAAAAATGTACAGACGTATATTGCTCTCAATGGGCAAACGGCAAAAGTATTGAACGGCTCACAGTAGCTGTTTGATGATAGAAACTAAGAAAGGTTGGTATACAATATGAGTAAAATTGCAGTTGTTTTTTGGAGTGGAACCGGCAATACCGAACAGATGGCATACGCCGTAATGGAGGGAATTAAGGAAAAAGCAGCAGAAGCCGCATTATTTGCAGCGTCGGAGTTTGGTGCTTCTATGGTAAAGCAATATGATGCGATTGCATTCGGGTGCCCGGCTATGGGAGCGGAGGTGTTGGAGGAAACAGAATTCCAGCCGATGTGGGATGCCTGCGAAGGAGCACTTGGCGGGAAAAAAGTTGCTTTATTCGGTTCTTACGGATGGGGCGACGGTGAATGGATGCGAAGTTGGGAAGATGCCTGCGGCAGCGCCGGAGCAGTGCTTGCATGCGAGAGTGTGATTTGCAATGAAGCACCGAATGAGGAAGCTTTGGAGGCCTGCAGAGCATTAGGGGGAGCGCTTTGCTAAATCGCCAATCGGAAGTAATGTATGGATGTATAGGCTAGACAAACGCCGAGGTATGAAAATGGCTATCATGCTTCGGTGTTTTTCTTTTTATTGGGTTGCCTGTATAGTGTTGATGAATAGCGAAAATGACTGAATGGAAATGGCAAACATATTGAATAGTACCGGTGGATAGGAAAAGAATGGTACAACCGGATTTAGTGCAAAAAAGAGAAGAATAGAATAAGTACAGAATTTGACTTGACAATAAAAGAACTACACCATATAATTACCAATGGTAACTAATAGCGGCAATAAAGAGAGGGTTTATGGAAACTGAAAAAATAAAAAGAATGATGGATGCCTGTTATATGGCAAAAAGAATCCGGGATATGCTTCCTGAATTACCGGATGGGGTAGCACCTTCTTATATCCAGTTTTTGGATACGATTCATAAACTGGAAGCTCAAAATAGAAAAGTGAAAATTTCGGATGTCAGCGAGGAACTGAACCTTCCGAGACCGGGAGTTACCAGAACGGTTAAGGAAATGGTGGCAAAAGGTTATCTTGCTAAATCTTCATCGGAAGAAGATGGACGTATCACTTATATTTCTATTACAGAAGAAGGAGAAAAACTGTCTGATAAATACGATAGAAAGTATTATAGTGAACTGTCGAAGTATTTAGACCATATTTCAGAAGAAGAGGCTGATTGTATGATTTCTACTATAAAGAAATTGTATCAGGTTATGTGTGAAAGGAGGATTCATCTTGAATAATTCCAATTCGGATTTTACGCAGGGGAGTATTATTAAAAAATTAATCACTTTTATGATACCGATACTGGGAGCACTTATTTTACAAGCGGCTTACGGGGCGGTAGACTTGATGGTGGTGGGGAGATTCGGTACTACATCAGGGCTTTCGGCAGTATCTACAGGAAGTCAGGTGCTGAATCTTGTTACGTTTATTATTGTACAGCTTGCGATGGGAATTACTGTTCTAATCGCAAGGTTCATAGGCGAAAAGAAAGAGGAGCAGATCGGCTCTTTGATCGGAGGAGCAACAATCGTATTTGCTATTATGTCAGCAGTGCTTTTTGTTCTAATGGTATGCTTCTCGCGTCCGATTTCATTGCTTATGCAGGCGCCTGAGGAGGCAATTGGATTAACTTCTGTGTATGTGCGTATCTGTGGGGCGGGTATATTTTTTATTGTTGCTTATAATGTTCTGGCCGCAATTTTCAGAGGACTTGGAGACAGCAGATCGCCTTTGATTTTTGTGGCAATAGCATGTGTGGTCAATGTTATAGGTGACCTGGTGTTGGTGGCAGGATTTCATCTGGATGCTGCAGGTGCAGCGATTGCAACGGTAACCGCGCAGGCGATCAGTGTTGTTTTTGCATTGTTCCTGCTTGTTAAAAAGGAACTGCCATTTAAGATTTCGAAAGAAGATTTCAACATAAACAATCATGCAGGCGGGCACTTAAGATCGGATTTCCGCTTGCACTTCAGGAGTGTCTCACGCAGATGTCATTTCTTGCTCTTTGTGCATTTGTCAACAGACTGGGCTTAGAGGCGTCTTCAGGATATGGTGTAGCATGTAAGATTGTAAATTTTGCATTGCTGATACCAAGTTCGCTGATGCAGTCGATGGCATCTTTTGTTTCGCAGAATGTGGGTGCAGGGAATGAAAAACGTGCCAAAAAAGCAATGTTTACAGGCATTGGCATCGGTTTGACAATTGGTTGTTTCGTATTTATATTCATACTGTTTAGGGGAGACCTTTTGACCGGAATCTTTACCACGGACGCGGCGGTCGTTCAAAATGGGTTTGACTATTTAAAAGGATTTGCTTTGGAAACGATAGTCACTGCGATTCTATTCAGCATGGTAGGCTATTTCAATGGGCATGACAAAACGCTTTGGGTGATGATACAGGGGTTAGTGCAGACACTGCTTGTACGTCTTCCGTTGGCATATTATATGAGTATTCAGCCCAACGCAAGCTTAACAAAAATCGGTTTTGCCGCACCGGCTGCTACTATGTTTGGAATTGTTCTAAATGTAATATTCTATTTTGGGATGCATAAGAATGAGAATAGTAAATAAGGAGATAAATGAACATATAAAACCCTCTTCGTATATTCGATTATTTCTTACCGAATAACGGAGAGGGGGCTGCCTGTATTATGTGATTGTGAGAATCATGATAGCTTTTCAATCAGGACGGTTTTCCCTTCAAATGCAAAGCCATATTTGCGGATCCGCTCTGCCGGGATCCCTTTGGCGATCAGAGCCTCTGCGTATTGTTTTTCTTCAATCTGCAGCAAAGCATTTTGCGCAGTATCCTGCAACGATTTTTCCCTTTGCGGATTTCTTACTTTGAATTCAATGATAATCGCATCGGATTCATCCGTTTTGGGTTCCAGAAGGACATCATATCTTCCAAATCCACTTTCACGATTAGAAGTAATTGTGTATTGATCAGCTAAATCCACCATCAGTCCTAACACAAAGCCGTGATAGAAACGTTCGGGTTCGGATTTCCTTGCAGGATGTTTTCCAGTATCAAAGGCGCTGAAAGTAATGAGCGCAACCTGATTCATGTAATGGTTCATGGCTTCGATATCATCTAACAGCATTGCTTTTACAAAATCATTGTAACCGCTGTCCGATTCGGCAAACCATCCATGTACCATGTTGGTAAACATGATATAGGATTCTTTGTTGGTTAAGGCCAGATCGTAATACATTTGTCCGGTAGATTCCCTGAATTCGGTATCTGTAACCTTTAAGTAGCCGCTTGCCAATAAGAGGCTCCATATAGCACTTTCTTTCATAGAAAGCTGATTATACACAATCTGTTCATCGATGCTCTCTCTTATCGTTTCCCCATGCAATAACTGTTCAAATTTCTGTTTTATAGTTTTGCTTCCCTCACGAATCAGTTTTTCAATCAGAGCATTGGAACTTGTGTTTGCCCAGAAAGGACGCAATTTCAGGGTATCCAGGTAATTAATGATAGACCAGGGATTGTAAATGTCGGATACATTTCCAAAAGTGAATCCATCATACCATTGTTTGACTTCTGGCATTTTATCAGTTAATCCATACTCTTTTAATGCAGAAAAGACCTCTTCTTCTGTGAAACCAAAGCAGTCGGCATATTCATCTGAAGTGGCAGTAATTACTTTCAGATTGTTTAAATCTGAAAAAATCGATTCACGGCTGATTCTGGTTATGCCTGTCATGACTGCACGTTCCAGATAGGGATTGGTTTTAAAGGTGGCATTAAACATGCTTCTCATATAATCAGTTAAGTCATTCCAATAATCGTTAACATAAGCCTCTTGCATTGGAGTATCGTATTCGTCAAGAAGAATAATCACTTTTTTATGATAATATCGATAAAGATATTCTGATAATTTATGAATTGCCATAGTTGCTATGACATCATCCATGTTCATATTTATATTTTTATAAGCTGTTTTTTCGTCGTCTGACAGATAATCACTTTCCAGAAGAAATCTGTTTTTATTATACAAATCTGTTATAATCTGACCTAATCTGCGCTTTGTTGCGCGAAAAGTGGACTCTTTTACATTTGCAAATGTAAGATATATAACCGGGTAACTTCCCTGAAGAGCTTGAAAATCTTTGTCCTTCCAAATGGCTAAATTAGCAAATAATGCTGATTTTTCAGCATAATCTACGGAGAAAAATTGCTCTGTCATACTCATCGTGAGGGTTTTCCCAAATCGCCTGGGACGGGTAATCAAAGTCACTTTATCACCACTATTCCACCATTCCTTGATGAAATGTGTTTTATCAATATAGAAAAAGTTCTGTGATATTAATTCGTCAAATTCCTGATAACCTATGGAGACTGTTCTTGCCATATTTCCCCTCCTTTTGGGTTCATATTATAGATACACTTTCATTATATCTGTGATTCATCTAAACAACAACCCCTAAATGGATTGACCAAGGGGACAGGTTCCGTGACTCATTTATGAGTCACGGAACCTGTCCCCGTATGACACAAAAACTGTTTTATCTCTTCCGGCTGCAGCAGTGCATAGACACTTCCCTGGAAGGAAGCGGCAATTTCCAGTTCACCATAGCTGCTGGATTCGAAATCACAGTATCCGTCGAAGGCATCCTGAAGGAGAAGCCGGAGTTCCTGGCCGTCGTCACTGCTCATGTAGTCTTTCAGCATCATGCAGCAGGTATGGATATTTTCATAGTATTTCCGATAATCGGGATGAAATTCTAGCATCCAATGACTGGCGGAAAATGCAAATCCCATACGTGGCATGTTGCGACGCGGATGGAAATGTGACAGAGGAATCGTTGAAAGCGGCAAAGGAAGCGGCTGCAAAGCATGAAATAGCTGTGGTCGTTGCAGGACTTCCGGATGCTTATGAATCGGAGGCTCTTGACCGGGAGAATATGATGCTTCCTAAGGGGCATAACCGAATGATCGAAGCGGTTTCTTCCGTAAATGACAATACGGTCGTCCTTCTTCTTGGCGGGAGTGCCATGGAGATTCCGTGGGAAGAAAAAGTGAAAGCAATTCTGTACATGGGACTCCCCGGTCAGGCAGGAGGAGAGGCGGCATATAATCTGCTGACGGGAAAAGCAGTTCCGTCCGGAAAATTGACAGAGACCTGGCCGCTGTCCTATCAGGATGTGGCTTCAAGGGAGACGTTTGAAAAGAAAAATGTAGAATACCGGGAAGGTATCTATGTGGGATACCGCTATTATGACAAGGCAGATAAAGAGGTACGCTATCCATTTGGATATGGACTTTCTTATACCACATTTGCCTACAGTGATATGAAGATTCAGTATAAAGTAACGGAAAATATTATTGCAAAAAGTTATGGCGGAAAAAAAGATATGTCAAATCCGTCTTATCGCATGACACTGATCTGTGCGGTGGACTGTCCGCTTCGTGCAGCGATCATTAACAGTGGAGGTACAATGAATGATTCACTTGCGAAGGGATTACTTCAGATGGCTAATGGACACTATCTTAAGGGGATTGCAGCAATGCTGGGAAAATAATGATAGCAAGCTATATAAAATAAGGAGAAGATAAAAATGAGGGATACAAAAAAGAATTGGCTTCCGGCCAGCCGGATCAAATCGGCAGATGTGACAAAAGGTGAGAAATGGTTGGGGTATTTGGTGGGACCGGCAGGAGCACTCTTGCTGAATGCAGTACTTGCATCTTATCTAAATGTCTATTATGCGGATGTACTGAAGCTTACAGGCGTCTGGGGCGGTGCATTCTTGATGGTATTTCCGATTCTGTCCAAAGTAATTGATGCAGTTACAAACATCGCAATGGGACAGCTGATCGATCGTACAAAGACAAAAGAAGGAAAAGCACGTCCATGGATGCTTTTGTCGGCAGTGCTCTTGCCGATTACCGGAATACTCCTGTTTGCGGTACCGAATGCTTCTGTGACGGTACAGGTTATTTGGGTTATGATTACCGGAATTATCGTAGCGATGCTGTCCCCACCTCTGCTTCTGTCCCCACCTCTGTTTCTGCGAAAACGGAGAAAAGACAAAACAATCATAAATAATCAAAATGAATCAAATTTGTGCAATATATCTAAAACGGAAATTGAATGTTTGCGGATTAGTATGATTGACTATGACTGAAAATGAAGATATAATACAATCATAAAAAAGACAGGAGGTAAAAAGATGATTTATACGGTTACGTTTAATCCATCGCTGGATTACATTGTTTCTGTTGACAATTTTAGATTGGGTTTGACCAATCGTACGAATTCTGAGTTACTTCTTCCGGGAGGAAAAGGAATCAATGTATCAACTGTACTTGGAAATCTCGGAATTGAGAATACCGCATTGGGATTTGTTGCCGGGTTTACTGGTAAAGAGATTATCAGATGTATGAAATTGTCAGGAGTAAAATCGGATTTTATTGAACTTGATCATGGAATATCAAGAATTAATCTGAAGCTAAAATCGATTGATGGAACGGAGATTAATGGATCTGGTCCTGATATTAATGAAGAAGCGGTTGAACAACTAATGAAGAAACTGGATATTCTGGGGAAGGATGACATCTTGATTTTAGCAGGAAGTATTCCGAGTACGATGCCTGATGATATTTACCGGAGAATCATGGATAAGCTTCAGGGAAGAGGGGTTACATGTGTCGTGGATGCGACTCGGGAGCTGTTGTTAAATGTATTGGAATACCATCCGTTTTTGGTGAAACCGAATAACCATGAATTGGGGGAGATATTTCAGGTGGAATTAAAGACAAGAGAGGAAGTTATCCCTTATGCTAAAAGACTTCAGGAAATGGGAGCTGCCAATGTATTAGTATCTATGGCTGGCGAAGGAGCGGTTTTGGTTGCAGAAGATGGAAAGATTTATGCTACGTCCGCACCTAAAGGAGTATTAAAAAATGCTGTTGGTGCAGGCGACTCAATGGTGGCAGGATTTGTTGCGGGATGGATGGAGAAACAGAATTATGAATATGCATTTCATATGGGCGTTTCAGCTGGAAGTGCAAGTGCTTTTTCGGATTTACTGGCAACTAAAGAAGAAATCCAACGTGTTTATCAACAAGTATGTGATCGTTAGGAGGAATGAAGATGAGAATTACAGAATTATTGGATAAGAGAAGTATTTCTCTGGATGCAGCACCGAAAAATAAGAGTGAGGCATTAGATCAGATTGTGGAACTGATGGTTCAGAGTGGCAAGATTGCTGATACAGAGGCTTATCGTAAGCAGGTTTACTTAAGAGAAGAAGAAAGTACAACAGGGATTGGCGAGGGAATTGCTATCCCACATGGAAAATGTAATGCAGTTACAAAACCGGGACTTGCTGCTATGGTGGTGAGAGACGGCGTTGATTTTGATTCTTTGGATGGAGAGCCGGTTACCCTGATATTGTCGCAGCGGATGCGCAGGTTCCAATGGAGCGTTTTGATGGGAAAAAAGTAATTGAATGTCAGGTGTCAGATGGTATTAGTAAAGCAGAAGAACTGATTGACAGAGCAATTGCAGGAAATGCACCAATTTACCATGCGGCTTCAGGAACCAGATCGGTGGCAAAAGCGAAGAAAACCAGTGGTGGTGTTGGACATCAGATTTATACACAATTGATGAATGGAGTTTCTCATATGCTTCCGTTTGTTGTGGGAGGAGGAATTCTAATTGCAATTGCTTTTTTAATCGATGGAATTTGTGTTGATATGAATACCTTAGATATTGTTGAAAGAGCTAATTTTGGTACGATTACGCCGCTTGCTGCATGGTTTAAGAATCTGGGTGGTATTGCTTTTGGATTTATGCTTCCGATATTGGCGGGATATATCGCTATGGCAATCGGAGACAGACCGGCACTTGCACTTGGATTTGTCGGGGGACTGATGGCTGCAAACGGGAAATCCGGATTCCTTGGTGCGCTTGTGATAGGATTCGTAGCTGGATATACGATAATCTTACTTCGGAAAATATGCGATAAATTACCGGAGGCTTTGGAAAAAATAGCTCCGGTTTTGATTTATCCGTTAGTAGGTATTTTACTTGTAGGTGTGATTACATTATTTGTAGTGGAACCGGTTATGGGTGGTATTAATATGGCACTTAACAATGGGTTGACAAGTATGGGTGGCACCAGTAAAGTGATATTAGGTATGATCCTGGGAGGAATGATGGCAATCGATATGGGGGGACCGTTCAATAAAGCTGCATATGTATTTGGAACAGCAGCAATTGCAGCCGGAAACTATGATATTATGGCAGCGGTTATGATAGGTGGTATGATTCCTCCTTGCGCTATAGCAATAGCTACGCTTTTATTTAAAAAGAAGTTTACAAAAGAAGAAAGAGAAGCAGGACCTACAAATATTATTATGGGACTTGCATTTATTACTGAAGGAGCGATTCCATATGCAGCATCAGATCCGATTCATGTATTGCCTTCCTGCATTATAGGATCTGCAGTTGCAGGAGCACTTTCTATGGCATTTGGCTGTACGCTTATGGCACCTCATGGTGGAATATTTGTGTTCCCGGTAGTTGGAAACGCGTTAATGTATGTTCTGGCTTTGGTGGTCGGTACAGCCGTACTACCGTACTGCTTGGTGTATTAAAAAAGAATATTGAAGAATACCCACAGGGAAAAGAAGAGAAAAGATATGAAAGAATTTAAATATGTGATCACAGATGCAGAAGGAATCCATGCTCGTCCGGCAGGAGAATTAGTTAAGGCGGCAAAGGCGTTTGAATGTAGTATTAAGCTTACAAAAGAAGGAAAAACCGGTGATTGTAAGAAAATATTTGGAATTATGGGACTTGGGGTTAAGAAAGACAATGAAGTAACTATTACGTTTGAAGGCGCAGATGAAGAGGCTGCATACGAATCAATTAGCAAATTTATGAAAGAGAACCTGTAAACCATAGCATTGAGGAGATATGGACGATGCAGATATATAAAGGAAAAAGTGTATTCGGCGGAATTGCCATAGGAAAAATTAGTGTTTATAGTAAAGCAGAGCAACAGGTAAAGCGGTTAAAAATAGAGAATGTCGAAAAAGAAGTAGAACGTTATCATGAAGCGACAGCAACTGCAATTCAGCAGCTTCAGGAATTATATGACAAGGCATTGAGAGAAGTCGGCGAGGCAAATGCGGCAATTTTTGAAATTCATCAGATGATGCTGGAAGATGATGATTATGCAGAATCCATAGAAAATATGATTCAAATGCAGAAAGTCAATGCGGAATATGCAGTAGCACAGACCGCAGATAATTTTGCCCGGATGTTTTCTTTGATGGATGATGATTATATGAAAGAGCGTGCGGCGGATGTAAAAGACATATCTGAACGATTATTAACTGTTTTGCAAGGTGAAGAATCTCAAGGTGTAGAATCTCAAGAACCTTCAATTATCGTTGCGGATGATCTGGCACCGTCCGAAACAGTACAGCTTGATAAGGATAAAGTGTTGTCTTTTGTAACCGTGCACGGTTCGCTGAATTCACATTCTGCAATACTTGCCAGAACGATGGGGATTCCGGCATTAGTCGGAACAAAGCTTCCGGTAGATGATACGGTAAATGGAAAACTTGGGATTGTAGATGGCACAAACGGCATTATCTATGTAGATCCGGATGAAGTGACTTTAGGTAAAATGAAAGAGTTTCAGAAGATCGAATTAGAGAAAAAGAAATTACTTGAAACCTTAAAGGGTAAGGAGAATATCACACTTGACGGTCAAAAAATTCTGTTATATGCTAACATTGGTAATACAAAAGATCTGGCAACAGTTTTACAGAATGATGCAGGTGGAATTGGGCTATTTCGAAGTGAGTTTATTTATCTTGAGAGAGAGGATTACCCGACAGAAGAGGAGCAGTTTCAAATATATAAGGCTGTAGCAGAAACTATGGCTGGAAAACGTGTTATTATCCGGACATTGGATATCGGTGCAGATAAACAATGTGATTATTTTAAGATGGAAAAAGAAGAGAATCCAGCCATGGGATGTCGAGCAATACGAATTTGTTTGAAACGTCCGGAAATATTTAAAATACAGCTTCGTGCACTTTTCAGAGCTAGTGTGTTTGGTAAGATTGCAGTCATGTATCCTATGATAACCAGTGTAAAAGAAATACAAAGAATCAAGGATATTGTTTCACAGGTGAAGGCTGAATTGGAAGAACAAGGTGTTGAGTATAGAGAGCCAGAGCAGGGAATTATGATTGAAACTCCTGCAGCGGCTATGATTAGTGATCAACTGGCAAAGGAAGTGGATTTCTTTAGTATTGGAACGAATGACCTGACACAGTATACACTGGCGATAGACAGGCAGAATACAGCACTTGATGAATTCTATGATCCCCATCATCCGGCAGTACTGCGGATGATCTCAATGGTAGTGAATAATGCACATAAAGCCGGTATTTGGGCAGGAATTTGCGGAGAACTTGGTGCAGATCGCGAACTTACAAAGGAATTTCTGGTTATGGGAGTTGATGAACTGTCAGTATCTCCTGGAAACATTTTACCTATCCGTAAAATTGTGCGAGAGACAAATGTGAAGGAGTACAAAGAATACCGAAAGTAGACTTTTCATGAAGCCGGAAAAGAATCGGAGGATCATATGCTATCAGAACAGCGTTATGCGTTGATATTAGAAGTTTTAGAGAAAAAACGCAGCATAACTGTAAATGAATTAACAGAATTATTGAATATTTCAGAATCGACAGCAAGAAGAGACATTACAGCTCTTGATAAAGCCGGTAGACTTGTGAAAGTTTTTGGAGGTGCCATCGCACTGGAAGATTCAGTTTTGTCATCAGAGCCTACAGTAGCACAAAAGACAGAAGTTCAGATAGAAGAGAAAAAGAGAATAGCGAAATATGCAGCGTCCTTGATTGAACCAAAAGATTTTGTGTATTTGGACGCAGGAACTACAACAGGATATATGATTGAATATCTTGAGGAAAGAAGTGCAACATTTGTGACAAATGCAGTTGCACATGCACAGAGACTTGCGGCAGAAGGAGTACGTGTTTTCATGATCGGTGGAGAATTAAAAAGCTCTACAGAAGCGATTATTGGAAGTGAAGCTGTGATGGCACTTAAAAATTATCATTTTACAAAAGGATTTTTTGGTACAAATGGAATAAGCAAAGTGCATGGGTTTACAACACCTGATATTAATGAAGCACTTGTGAAGAAAACAGCAATGAATCAATGCAAAAGAGTATATGTCCTGGGAGATTATACAAAGTATAATGTGATAAGTTCTGTTACTTTTTCGGAATTAAAAGGAAGAAACATTTTAAGTGATCAAATTCCAGAAGAATTTACAGATATGCCGGAAATAGTTTTGTGTTAATAGGGACGGAGCTTTTGCCACGAGCAGCGCCCTTTGGTCATCCGGATAAAAAATAAGGTGTAAAGTCTTGAACATTCAATAAAGACTTTACACCTTAGATGTTATTTATCAGTTACTATGTTTAATGGCCGTCTTCCCTGGGGTCATGAGTTTCGATATATTCGATAATTTCAAGTATTTCATCGCTGCTTAAGCCTTTTTCGCGCAGCTTTCTAATGAGATTTACAACTTCTTTGCCGGTCATACATTCATCGCTCACTTTCAATCACCGCCTTTCGTTGGTGATATTATATCATAGTGTAAAGTCTTTATTCAATTATCAAGGTAGAAAAAAGGTGTAAAGTCTTGATAGTTTAATAAGACTTTACACCTTGAAGCTTAGTAATAGGTTATTCCGGTAATTAGTTTAAAGTAATATCTTCGACATTAACCCCCATAGATGATAACTTGGCGGTTGTGACTTTAATCTGGTAATCAAGTGTTTTATTTTCGTGATTACCGTTGCTTTGCTTGATTTGTTGAAGAATAGAATATAAATCAATCAGATTATTTATCATCTCTTTGTCACTTGACATGTATTCGTTCATCCTTTTGTGCTCCTTCCATGTAAGAATATACTTACATTATAGGAAAGTTTGAAAATAGTGTAAAGCCTTATTAAACTATCAAAGGACAAATGGAAGATTAAATTAAAAATAAGGTGTAAAGTCTTGATAATTTAATAAGACTTTACACCTTAATCTACTAGTGTCTGCTTCGGTTTAATCTTGCAAACTTTCGCGGACTCTTTTTAAATCACGTTCCAGTTTCTTTTTTAACTTTTCATATTCTTTGTTTTCAAGTAATTCAAGTTCATTTTCGATTCTGATTTCTTCTTTTCTCAACTCATCTTTAAACTGAATGTCAGTTGGCATGTATTCGTTCATCCCTTCGTACTCCTTCCATGTAAGAATATACTTTACATTATAGGAAAGTTTGAAAATAGTGTAAAGCCTTATTAAACTATCAAAGGACAAATCATGGAATGATTGAGAGTTATGATTCAGATTTCCATAGAATGGAGAATTGAATTGTTTATTTGAAAAATGTCTATGTTTGACATCGCTTAGCCTCTGGAAGAGCGGTATTCGCCCGGGGATACTCCGTATTTTTTCTTAAACATCTGATAAAATGAAGTTCTGTTTTCAAATCCCAGTCTGTGGATGATCTCAGAGACGGACAGCTCGGAGTTCAGCAATAGTGATGCCGCTTCCTGAAGGCAGACGTCCCGGATATAGTCAGCGAGGGTAATGCCGGTGTGTTTCAGAAAAACATCGCTTATGTAGTTGCCGTTATAGTGGAGTGCTTCGGCAATCTGTGACCGTGTGAGCCTGTATTTGTGGGAATGAACATAATCCAGTGTTTTCTCAAATAACGTATTTTCCCCTTCCGGATAGAAACGGGTATTCAGGCAGGTATAACAGCCGGGAGTCTGCAGTATGGCGAAGAAACGTTTCAGGTAACCGTATACGATATCCATGCAGCCGGGTTCTTTTTCTACCAGTTCCATTATGATCTGCTCAAAACATTGCAGAATGCGGAACGTGTTCCTGTAAAAAACGTCAGAAGCAGAGGCGATAAAGTCAAGATAATCCACCTGGTCGTTCTGTAAAGTGTTCCGCTTTATGAAATTCAGAAGATCCGGAATTTCACGCTGGGAGGAAGAGGGAAAATCGTAGAAGAATCCGGGGCGAAAACTGAGATAAAGAGCGCAGAAGGCACGTTGATAGCTTTCTACATGGCGGACTTTCTGGTTGATGAAGCAACAGTCACCGGCGCGATAGCGTTTGTGTACTCCCTCAATGACGAAATCAAGTTCTCCCGAAATAACATAGACCAATTCCAGATAATTATGCCTGTGAAGCTGACTGAGTTTAATCTGATCCATTTGTAAAACAGAAGTCGGAAAGCTGATTCCGGATGCATTTTCCGGGGAAATTAAAAAATGACGCATTGCCGTGTCGGTGTAATCGATGAGATAAAGGACCAAATTGGATGCAATGGTCTGATAGCGGCAGGAATCACAGTCCCGGATTTCGATGAAGGCGTTGGGGAGAGCGGCGCTTCCCGGAATATCAGTGGCAGCAGTGAGCGAAAAAGAGGGGATGTTCTTCTCTGCAAGCTGTATTAAGCGGATTCTGTTTTCGGAATAGATCTTATCAAAGTTTGGTGTCTGATTTCTCTCATTCATAGGAGCACCCCTCAATCTGTGAAAATAATACAAATAAAACTGTGCAGGTGTATCGATGGCATTGATAGTCGGATAAAAGAAAATTATTATATTACTATAATAAGTAATCCGACAGATAAATGCAAGGATTATGTGATATGGGATACATGTGAAAATAATACAGATTGGGAGGAAAACAATGAGAAGACAGGATTTTAATGAGGACTGGATATTCTATACCGAAGGAAGTGACAGGAAGGAAAAGGTAACGCTTCCGCATGATGCGATGCTGCATACCGGAAGAAGTGAGACAAGTCCGGGAAAGGATGCGAATGGATTCTATCTGGGAGGAATCTATATCTATGAGAAGGAAATATTTGCACCCGTAGAATGGAAAGACCAGACGGTGCGGATCGAGTTTGGCGGAGTATACCGGAACACAACTGTGTTTGTGAATGGGAAAAAAGCAGGATTTCGTCCATACGGGTATGTGCCGTTTACGGTATGTCTGGATGAGATGCTTGTATATGGGGAGAAGAATAAAATCCGGGTGGTGGCAGATAATTCCCGGCTGCCGAATTCACGCTGGTATACCGGCGGCGGGATTTATCGTCCGGTAAGTCTGATCGTGGGCAACAGAGCTCATATTGCATGGGAAGGGGTGAAGGTATCCACACTTTCTTATCATCCGGCAGTCATTCGGGTTGAAACAGAACTGGAATATAGTCAGATCGAACCGAGGGAAAAGGAACAGGAAGTTACGGTTGAGATTCTTGAGGAAGGCCGTGTCATCGCACAGACTGTGGGAAATGATGTGGAAATCCCAATCCATGATGCGAAACTCTGGAGTGATAAAACCCCATACTTGTATCAAGTGAAGGTTTCGTTGAAAGAAAATGGAAAGACTCTGGATGAGGTGGTGGAACAATTTGGAATCCGGAAAGTGGAATGGTCACCGAAAGGGCTGTTTATAAACGGGCAGGAAACGCTTCTCAGAGGAGGCTGTGTGCATCATGATAATGGGATTCTGGGTGCCTGCAGTTATGCAAAGGCGGAAGAACGCAAAGTGCGAATCCTGAAAGAAAATGGATTTAATGCACTGCGGATCTCCCATAATCCGGCTTCACGCTATCTGCTGGAGGCATGTGATAAATATGGAATGTATGTCATGGATGAGACCTTTGATATGTGGTATCAATGCAAAAATAAGTTCGATTATGCTTCGGATTTTAAAGAGTGGCATTTGACAGATATTCAGTCCATGATCGATCAGGACTTCAATCATCCGAGCGTCATTATGTATTCGATTGGGAATGAAGTTTCGGAACCGGTGAAACCGGAGGGGATGAAGTATGCAAAAGAGATGATTGAATTCATTCATCAGAGAGATAAAAACCGTGCAGTTACAGCAGGAATCAATCTAATGATTCTTCTCATGAGCAGTAAGGGAAAAGGGATTTATGATGAGGGAGGCATGGCCAAAAATCATGCAGAACAGGATAATAAAAAAGAGAAAAAATCTGCAGCAAAAGAGAATGTATCCGGAAGCCTTCTTTTCAATACGATGATGTCGGTAATGGGAAAAGGGCTCAATCGCATGGCAAATTCGAAAAAAGCAGATCAAGTGACGAGTCCTATTCTGGATACTTTGGATATTGCCGGATATAATTATGCTTCAGGAAGATATCCGTTGGAGGCGAAAGCACATCCCGAACGTATTGTTGTCGGAACGGAGACATTTCCCCAGGACATTGCGGATAATTGGGCAATGGTAAAAAAACTTCCTTATCTGATCGGTGATTTCATGTGGACGGGGTGGGATTACCTCGGTGAAGCAGCTATTGGAAGCTGGAATTATGAGGGCGCCTCTATGCAAAATGTACCATATAAATGGCTTCTTAGCGGAGCAGGTGTGATTGATATTCTGGGAAGGGCAGGTGCGCAGGC
Organism: Bariatricus sp. HCP28S3_F11; assembly: GCF_052065395.1. Classification (NCBI taxonomy): domain Bacteria; kingdom Bacillati; phylum Bacillota; class Clostridia; order Lachnospirales; family Lachnospiraceae; genus Bariatricus; species Bariatricus sp. HCP28S3_F11. The sequence goes on from NZ_JBQHUC010000019.1 coordinate 32,709, forward strand.
AAGGTACGCTGCATGTATCTGGGAACAACTGGACGAGCCGTACATTGGAGTGCGCCCGCTGAATCATCCGGGTGTTCGCGTGACAAAGTCTGCATGGAGAGGAACGGATGCATTTGACAGTTGGGCATGGAACGGTTGTGAGGGTAATAAGACAATCGTTGAAGTCTACGCAAATGCAGACGCTGCTGAATTAAGGCTTAACGGAAAGAAACTGGCCAGAAAAAAACTGAAGAAATCAAAAGCATTATTCAAAGTTAAATATGAACCCGGCATCCTGGAAACAATCACCTATGATGCTTCCGGAAATGAAATGGGAAGACAGAAATTGCAATCGGCAGAAGGGACGATCTCCCTTGTGGCAGAACCGGAAGAAAAGGAAATCATGGCAGGAAAAATCGGATATATTGATGTGAAAATGATTGGAGAAAACGGTGTCATAGAATCAAATTCCGATGCAAAGCTCACCATTTCCGTCATAAACGGAGAATTGCTCGGCTTTGGAAGCGCAAAGCCGAATCCGGAAGAAGATTATCCGACCAACCGGTGCCAGTCCTATTATGGGCACGCACAGGCGGTTGTACGCGGTAATCAGGCTGGGGTAATGACCATTGTCATTGAGGATGAAAAGGGGAGAAAAGCAGAAACAAAAGTGGTTGTACGTTAAAAAATGCCGGTTCTGGCTTTCGTTACTTGTATTTTCTTCTGGAAATCTCTATACTAAATATAGGTGAAATATTTTCGGGAGGTGGCTGAATGGGCATTTATTTAAACCCTTCTAACGATAAATTCAGTGAAGCAAGAAATTCTGAAATATATGTGGATAAATCTGAACTGATCAAATATACGAATAAAGTTTTGCATACCTCACAAAAATGTATCTGTGTCAGCAGACCACGCCGGTTTGGAAAGTCAATGGCGGCAAACATGCTGGCTGCATATTATAGCAGAGGATGTGATTCGGAAGCGCTGTTTGATGGATTGAAAATTAAAAACAGTCCTGATTTTCATGATTATCTGAACCGGTATGATGTTATCGCACTGAATATGCAGGATTTCTTGAGTCGAACTCATCATGTTTTGGAAATGCTGAAACTGCTGATGCAGCTGGTAACACGTGAACTGAAACGGGAATATCCGGATGTGGATTATTTTGATCTTGAAGATTTGATTCAGACTATGCAGGATATCTATGCAGAAACGGGACGGAGTTTTATTATTCTGATAGATGAATGGGACTGTGTATTGAGGGAATGTAAGGATGATTTGGCCGGACAAAAGCAATATCTGGATTTCCTTCGGGATTTTCTGAAAGATAAAGGATATATCCATCTTGTATATATGACGGGAATTTTGCCTATTAAAAAATACGGAACCCATTCTGCTTTGAATATGTTCAGAGAATTCGCTATGACAGATGCCGGAGAATTGGCAGAATTTGTGGGATTTACAGAAGCGGAGGTTCAAAATCTCTGTGAAACATATCATGCGGATTTTGAAGAAATGAAGCAGTGGTACAATGGTTACAGGCTAAGAAATGTTGGGGCTGTATATAATCCACAATCTGTGGTATTTAGTATTCTATCAGGTGCGTTTAATAATTATTGGAATCAGACGGAAACGTATGAAGCATTGAAAATATATATTGATTTAAATTATGATGGCCTGAAAAATCAGATTATCCGTATGATGCAGGGGGATTCTGTCAGTATCGATATAGGCAGTTTTAATAATGACATGACTTCATTTGCTTCTCGGGATGATGTACTGACGCTTTTGATACATCTTGGATATTTGGGATATGATTCGCAGTATCAAGAAGCGTTTATACCCAATAACGAAATCTTGAATGAATTTGCAAATGCGGTGCGTAATTCTGATTGGGGAGAAGTAACGAAAGCTTTGGAAGAATATCAGGGGAATCTTCTGTTGGTTGGAATCAGTTATGATAAAAAAACAAAGGAACATAAATGTAAAATAGAAGAACTCAGGTACTGAATGCGTAATAAAAAAGGAGCACAGAAATGAAAAAGCAGACCATTAATTTATGGAACAAAGAGGATTATTCTTATCCATGTGCGGGAGAATTTCTTCCCAATATCACGGCTTATCTTCATGAAGATGAAGAGGTTCGTCCGGCAATGATCGTGGTGCCGGGCGGCGGATATGCTTTTGTCAGTCCGACAGAAGGTGAAATTGTAGCGAAACGATTTTATGAGGCAGGGTATCAGGCATTTGTTCTTACTTATACGATCAATTTGTTTCAGCTTGCACCACTTAAAAAACAGCCGCTTCGGGACATTTCCAGAGCTGTGCGTTATATCCGGAACTTTGCAGAATGTTTGCGTATAAAGTGTGATCAAGTTGTCTGCTGTGGATTCTCGGCAGGTGCTCATCTTACAGGAAGTCTTGCGGTTCATTATCAGGATCAGGAGCTTGCGAAGGAGCTGTACGCTGAGATTTCTAATCGTCCCGATGCAGTGATTCTCTGTTATCCTGTGATCACAAGTGGAGAAAAAGCGCATCGCGGCAGTTTTGATCTGCTTCTTGGAAAAGATGCATCTGAGGAGGAACTGGCATGGGCAAGTCTGGAAAAACAGGTGACAGCCGACACGCCTCCGGCTTTTCTGTGGCAGACATTTACGGATGCGACGGTGCCGGTGGAGAATAGTATCATGTATACAAAAGCATGCCACAATGCGGGAGTTCCGTGTGAATTACATTTATTTATGGAAGGAAGACATGGAATGAGCCTTGCAAATGAAGAGTGGGCAACGAACAATATCGGGGAGGACAGTATTTATACGATGATGCAGCAATGGCAGACATTAAAGACGTTGTACTTTGAGCGGCCGGAGATGGTGCCGACGATGCTCGCTCCTTCTGCCAAAGCAGAAACACTGAAAGAGTTTGCCGTGGAATGGAGGAAAGCAACTGTGGGAATCCAGCAGATGGAGGAACAGCATGCAGATGAATCCGCCATGCAGTGGCCGGATCTGGCACTTACATGGCTGGATAAGATTTTTGTAAGTTAAATTAGTTTATCTTAATTTTTCCCGATATTCTCCTGGAGTAATGCCATATTTTTCTTTAAAAATTTTATAAAAATGTGTTCGGTTGTTAAAACCAAGTTGCAAAGCAATAGAAGAAATGGAAGCGGTTGTATCAGATAGAAGATGCTCCGCTTTCTTTAGTGTAAATGTCATACCATAATCATAAAGGCACATACCGGTATATTTATGAACGATAGTATTAATATAGCTGCCGCTGTAACAAAGAGTATGTTCCAGAGCAGAACGTGTCATTCGGCCATTGGTATCTTCCATCAAATGGCTTATTCGAGAAAAAAGAAGTAAATCAGTGCCTGAGTTGAGTTGAACATTACTAATATGATAGTATTCTTTTGTGTCGAGATATTGAAATAATTCACAGATTAACGCTTTTATGGCAAATGTTGAGCCTAATTTTGGAAACAGCATTGCATGAAGCAAATGATCAGATAATTTATGCAGGTCTGAAAGATGACTTTGATTCTGGAAGGCCGGAAAAAAATCTAAATAGTTTTTACCTTTCTCTTTTTGTAAATTTGAGGACATAAACTGAAATACTGAGTTTTCAGAAGCAGTTTCTTCTTTAGGAAAATAAGCTGCCTTGTGAGATTCCAGTAACTCTTTGACAAAATCTATGGACAGACCAATAAACAGAATCTTAGCTTCACCAGTAAATTTTTCAATGTGAACAATGTTCTGATTAATCAGACAACAGGCACCTGCGGGATATAGATAATCTTTTCCCTCTAATTTTTGAGTAATACTGCCTTCAAGGACGATTAATAGCTCAAAAAAGCTATGCTGATGTGGAACACGTGCATTGAATTTGTGGAATTTTTCATCAATTGGTGTATTATAGAAAAACTTGTCGTGTGGGGAGATGGTCATGATATTGAAAAAATCTCCCTCACAAAGGCCACTGCAATAGCTTAATGTAAACTGTATCGGTGCAGTCATATCATAAAAAGAATTAATTGTACTTTGTGCATTATGTACTTTGAGGGTGTTGCTTTCTTTATTTGAGGAAAGTGAAAGGTTTTGCATAGTGCCTCCTTCTAAACAAAATGTGATATGGGTGATTGAATACACGAATATGATACAGGTATTGGGTGTACTATTATGTTGGTGACATTGTCGTTTATGGTCAAAATTGCTAAAATTGAAGCATATCAAGATAAAGTATATACATTATCACGAAAAAAGTAAAGGAGTAAAGGTGGTTTCAATGAGTGAAAAAAGATATTTAAAGTGGTATCAAAAGGTAGCATATGGTTCTGGTGATATGGCCGCAAACTGCGGATATGCACTGATTTCAAGCTTTGTAATGCTTTATCTTACAAACGCGGTGGGGCTCAATAGTGCCATTATCGGTACATTGATGATGGTGTCTAAATTATTGGATGGTGTATCAGATATATTCTTCGGCGGATTGATGGATAAGACAAAAAGCAAACTGGGGCAGGCTCGTCCGTGGATGTTATATGGACAAATCGGTGTATCTGTGAGTTTATTTTTGGTATTCTGTATTCCTAGTATGAGTCAGACAATGCAGTATGTATATTTCTTTGTGTTCTATACAGCGTATAATGCGGTATTCTTTACTGCAAACAGTATTGCATATGCATCTTTGGCAGCCAAGATTACGAAAAATGGACAAGAAAGAGTTCAGCTCGGGTCAATCCGATTTATTTTTGCTACATTTACTACTTTAGTGATTTCATACAGCGCAATGGGATTAGTTGAAAAATTTGGCGGCGGAGCAAAAGGCTGGCGTACAGTTGCACTGATTTTTGCAGTGATTGCACTTGTTGTAAATACATTTTCTGTATTGATGGTAAAAGAAGTACCGGATGAAGACGATGGCAGAGCAAAGAAAATGGATCAAGATAGTACGAAAATCAGTTTTGGACAATCCATCAAGCTTTTACTAAAAAATCCGTATTATCCTATTATTCTTGGACTTTATCTGGTAAACTACATTTACAGTGGTATTACACAGGGAGCCGGTATCTATTTTATGACATATTATATGGGCAATCCGGCATTGTTGGGAACATTTTCTTTGGTCAGCCTGATTCCGGTTATGATTATTTTGATGCTGACACCAACACTTGTAAAGAAATTCGGTACCATGAGAAAGGTGAATCTCTATGCCAGAGTGATTACAATATTAATGGGACTGATCTTTGTGGCAGCAGCAATGAATAAGAATCTTCCACTGATGTTGGTGGCAGCATTTTTTAGAAATATGGCAGGTGGGCCACTTACGGGTACTTTAAATGCCTTGGTTGCAGAGACAAGCGATTATACTTGGCGTACACAAAAAGTGAGAATTGATGGTGTTATGTTCAGCTGTTCCTCTATTGGCGTGAAGCTTGGCGGTGGAATTGGAAGTGCTGTTGTTGGATGGCTTCTTGCATGGGGCGGTTTTGATGGAAAAGCAGCTGTTCAGTCTGCAAGTGCAGTAAATGTGATTTTCTTTATGTATGCAGTAATACCGGTTATCTTTGGCCTTATCATGGCAGTACTTATTTACCTGCTGAAAGTTGAAGATGCAAACAGAGAATGGGATAGGAAACATTTGGAAGGAGAAAATGTATGATCCGTAAAAATTTTAATCATGACTGGAAAGTAGTAAAAGGTGGCAGCGCTGCAAGTACAGCTGCATTTATTGGGACGGCGACGGAGCAGAATGTCCATCTTCCACATGATGCAATGATTCATGAAAAGCGAACGCCGGAAGTGGAAAGTGGGGCACAGACCGGTTTTTATCCTGGCGGAGAGTATATTTACCAAAAAACAATGATGGTACCGGAAGAATGGAAGGAAAAATCAGTATTTCTGGAATTCGAAGGGATTTATCAGACAGCGATGGTATATATAAATGGAGCATTGGCTAAAATAAATTTGTATGGATATTCGAATTTCTATGTACATATGAATCCATGGATAAACTATGGAAAAGAAAATCAGATTAAGGTTATTGCAAACAATAGTCAGGTACCGAATAGCCGATGGTATACGGGAAGCGGAATATACAGGAACGTAAAACTTATTGTTGGGGACAGGATTCATGTCCCCAATGATGGGGTAAGGATTACGACATTGTCAGCAGACAAAGAATCTGCAATTATAGAGATAGAAACGAAAATTAAGAATATCGGACGGGAGAGAGAGAAGATCGTCTTACAGATTGAGATTGAGAAGGATGGAGAAAAGGTTGGGGAGGATCGACAGATTGTGATATTATACCCAGACATGATGGAAAAAGCCAGAAGTAGCATTTGTATCATGAATCCTGAATTGTGGGAGTGTGAAGCACCAAATCTGTATCAGTGTCGGGTTCAAATTCAATCTCAATCTGAGAATGAGGTGTTGGATGAAACAATAGAAACGTTTGGTATTCGGACCATAACTTTGGATTCTTTGCATGGATTTCGTATGAATGGAAAAGAAGTGAAATTGAGAGGGGCATGCATTCATCACGACAATGGAATTTTGGGAGCTTCTACGTTGGAAAAAGCAGAAGAGCGCCGATGCAGACAACTGAAAGAAGCCGGTTTTAACAGTATTCGAAGTTCGCATCATCCGATTAGTAAAGCAATGCTGGGGGCATGTGATCGTTATGGAATTCTGGTTATGGATGAAGTAAGTGATATGTGGACTGTTCATAAGAATCCTTGTGATTTTGCTTTACATTTTGATAACTGTTGGGAAGAAATGGTGGAAATGATGGTTGCCAAAGATTACAATCATCCTTCCGTTATTCTCTATTCTACAGGGAATGAAATTACGGAAGCAGGCTCCGAATCCGGTGCTGCCATTAACAGAAAGATTAGTAACAAGCTGCATGAGCTTGACCATACAAGATATACAACGATGGGGCTCAATGGACTTATGACAGCGGGACGTCATTTGAGAGAAATCATGGGGGATGTCATACAGAAATTTGGAATGCCAGATTCGGATGGACAGGGAAATAGTGATGGCAGCAATGCATTTAATGGGTTCATGAGTCTGATGGAAGGAGAGAGAGGAGAATATTTTGCAAAACATCCTCTTCTCACAGAAGCATTGGAAGGATGCTCGTCCTCCAGTGATATTATTGGTTTGAATTATTTGACAGATCGTCATGTTCTCGAACACGATATTCATCCCAATAAAACAGTTCTGGGAACAGAAACTTATCCGGCAGATATTGTAAGACTTTGGGGAATTGTAAAACGATATCCGCATGTACTCGGAGACTTTACATGGGCTGGATATGACTATTTGGGAGAAGCAGGATGTGGTATCTTCCATTACGATGGAAGTGCAAATTTTACCAGTATATATCCGGAGAGAACAGCTTATATTGGTGACATTGATTTGATCGGATACAGAAGGCCAATTAGCTATCTGAGAGAGATTGTGTATGGGTTACGTAAGGAGCCGTATATTGCTGTGGAACGTCTTAATCGTTTTGGGATGAAGTGTAATAAGACGCCGTGGATGTATAAGGATAATATTTCCAGTTGGACATGGCCGGGATATGAAAGAAAACCTGCGATTGTAGATATTTATGCAGATGCTGAAGAAGTGGAATTATTTTTAAATGGGCATTCGCTTGGAAGAAAGCCTGCGGGTGAAAAAGTCGATTTTACAGCAACGTATAAAGTGATGTATGAGCCAGGTGAACTGTTGGCTGTCAGCTATGAAAATGGCAGAGAAACCGGTAGATTTATGTTGTCGACGGCGGAAAATGAAGTTGAACTCTGTGTGGAACCGGATAAACAGGTTTTGTGTGCTGATGGGGAAGATTTATCGTTTATCACCGTGAAATTGATTGATAAGAAAGGAACTGAGAATTTATTCCTGTCAAAAAAAATAACTGTATCTGCTGAAGGGGCTGGCAGAATTGAGGCCTTTGGAAGTGCAGATCCAAAGTCTCTTTCTGAATATGATGACAGAACATGGGAAACTTTTGATGGACATGTAATGGCTGTTGTCCGGGCAGGGATGGAAGAAGGAACGATAAAAGTATGCTTTGAGGCTGATGGATGTAAGGAACAGACTGTGAACATTATGGTTTCGTAGGGACGGAGCATTTGCCACGAGCAGCGCCCTTTGGTTATTTTCGTATAACAGCTGCAATATCTCTAAAATTGACACATATCTATAAGAAATCCACCTAGTATAAAGGTGGATTTTTTTGTATGATGGTATTAACAAAATAATAAGTTCAAAAGTAACATCAGAAGAAATGGGAGAATAAAACTATGCTGTATATTGAACATTTAACGAAAACATTTGGAGAGAAAAAGGCAGTCGATGATCTGAGTCTTCATATTGCGCCGGGCGAGATCTACGGTTTCATCGGCCATAACGGTGCCGGAAAGACGACGACGCTGAAGTCTGTGGTCGGCATTCAGCAGTTTGATGCCGGTGAGATCACGATTGGGGGGACATCCATACAGAAGGATCCGCTGACCTGTAAAAAGCAGATTGCCTACATTCCGGATAATCCGGATCTTTATGATTTTATGACTGGGATCAAATATCTCAATTTTATCGCTGATATTTTCGGCGTATCCTCTGAGGTGAGACAGGCACGTATCCGGAAATATGCAGATTTGTTTGAACTGACGGATGATCTGGCACAGCCCATTGCTGCGTATTCCCATGGAATGAAGCAGAAACTGGCAATTATTTCGGCATGGCTTCATGATCCGAAGCTGATCATTATGGATGAGCCATTTGTTGGTCTGGATCCCAAGGCTTCCCATCTCCTGAAAGGGATGATGCGTGAGGTGTGTGATCAGGGCGGAGCAATTTTCTTCTCTACGCATGTACTTGAGGTGGCGGAAAAGCTCTGTGATAAGGTGGCCATTATCAAAGGCGGAAAGCTCATCCGTTCCGGAACGATGGAAGAAGTCAAAGGAGATGACTCTCTGGAAGAAGTATTCCTTGAATTGGAGGGAGAATCATGCTAAAAACACTCGTCAAAAAACAGATGATGGAGATTTTTCGTGGATATTTCTATGACGCGAAGAAGAATAAAAAGCGGTCTAAACTATCGATGATTGGATATATGATCTTATTTGGGGTTATTATGATCGGCCTTCTGGGAGGAATGTTCACATTTCTTTCTATGACGATCTGTCCGGCTCTCTCATCAGCCGGTATGGGCTGGCTTTATTTTGCGATTATGGGGCTGCTTTCTATTTTTCTGGGAGTATTCGGAAGTGTGTTTAATACATACTCTGGATTATATCTTGCCAAAGATAACGATCTTCTGCTTGCCATGCCGATTCCCGTTCGCACGCTCATGGTGTCACGCCTTCTTGGAGTCTTTCTGCTGGGATTTATGTACGCGGCGGTGGTTATCGTGCCGGCAGTCATTGTGTACTGGATCTTTGCTCCGGTAAATGTTTCAGTAATTCTGGGTGGAGTCGTGCTGATCGCGCTGATCTCGATTTTTGTACTTACACTTTCGGCGGCACTTGGATGGGTCGTTGCAAAGATCAGTCTGAAGCTGAAGAATAAGAGCTTTATCACCGTATTTGTATCGCTTGCTTTTCTCGGTGCATATTATTTCTTCTATTTTAAGGCGCAGTCCATGATAGGTGTTCTGATTGCAAATGCAGCGGAATACGGCGGAAAGATCAAAGGAAAAGCATATTTGCTTTACTTATTCGGAAGAATCGGGGAAGGGGACTGGTTGGCGATCACTCTGATGGCAGCGATCATTCTTGCGTTGTTTGCTGTAATGTGGACATTATTGTCACGGAGCTTTCTTAAGATAGCGACAGCTTCCGGCAAAACTGCCAGAGCAGTATATAAAGAAAAGACGGTAAAAATGAGGAGTGTTTCCCGGGCTCTTCTTGCGAAGGAATTCGGTAGGTTTACTGCGAGTCCGAATTATATGTTGAATTGCGGACTGGGCATTCTGATTCTGCCGGTTTGCGGCATACTTCTTCTTGTAAAAGGAGGCATGATTATCAGCATTCTGAATCAGGTGTTCGGTGCAGAAACGGGGACGACTCCCGTACTGGTATGTACCATGATCTGTGTGCTGGTTTCTATGAATGATATGGTGGTTCCGTCTGTCTCACTGGAAGGGAAGAATATCTGGCTTGCACAGTCTCTTCCGGTTACGCCATGGCAGGTCTTGCGCGCCAAGTTATCGGTTCAGTTGTTTCTGACGGGAATTCCGGCACTGTTCTGTTTGGGATGTACTCTGTTTGTACTTCCATATTCACCGGTTCAGATTCTTCTTGTGCTCTTGACGGTAAGCGCTTATGTCGTATTTTCTGCTCTGCTTGGACTTACACTGGGATTAAAAATGCCGAATCTGACCTGGACCAATGAAATTGCACCGATTAAACAGAGCGTGGCCGTGATGGTGGCGATGTTTGGCGGCTGGATTTATTCGGTGGCGTTATGTGGCATCTACCTGATGTGGGCATACAAAATCGGAATGGTGATATATCTTACCATAGTTGCTGCACTGACATTATTGATTTCTGCAGGACTCTATACCTGGATTAAAAAGAGAGGAACAGAAGTGTTTGCGGCGCTGTAAAAGGAAGAAAATAGTATTGGGAAATGATTGGGTAAAATCCGAACTTCGGATTTTACCCATTTTTTCTTTGGAATTTCTTAAGGGTTTGTGTCTGAAAGGATTAAGATATGGGGGTTATAATGGCCTCATCAAAGGGAAAATACTTTGAAATATCTTAAGAGGAGTAGAAATATGGAGGATTTTCAGACGAAAACAGGAATGAAATCAGATAAGAAATGTAATGTCCTGGAATTTCTGGAAGAAACTGAGAGAAAATATCCGGACAGAACAGCGGTGGATGATGGTACGTTTTGTCTTTCGTGGAGAGAACTGAAAGATCTATCGCAGAGAATGGGAACGCTGTTCTGCGAAATATGCGATCAGGGGGAGCCGGTCGTTATATTGGCAGAAAAGAGTGCAAGGACACTCGCGGCTATGTTCGGTGTGGTTTATGCCGGATGTTTTTATGTGATGGTTGATCCGTCCCAACCGGCGGCGAGAGTTCGGGAAATATTGAAAATACTCGAACCGCAGCTTGTTGTATTGAATAACGAAAATGAAATGCTGTTGGACGAGGCGGGTTACACAAAAAGAAAGTATATTCTCCGGGATACTATCGAGAGAGAAGCCGATATCGGGCGTTTGCAGCAGATACGCCGGCAGAGTCGTGGTACCGATTTGTTGTATGGGATTTTTACATCAGGGTCGACGGGAACACCGAAGGGAATAGTAGTCAGCCATCAGGCAGTGATTGATTTTATCACTCATTTTGTAGAGGCGTTTGGATTTCATGATAAAGACAGAATCGGAAATCAGGCGCCGTTCGATTTTGATGTGTCTGTAAAAGACATTTACACAAGTATATCAACAGGTGCTGCGCTTGTATTAATACCGAAAGAATTATTTTCATTACCTTCGAAGCTGTTAGATTATCTTTGTGAGAAGGAAGTGACTGTTCTCATTTGGGCGGTATCGGCGCTTAGCATGGTGACGGCATTGAAAGGACTTGATTATCGAGTGCCTCGCGGCGTACGGCTGATTGGATTCAGTGGAGAGGTCATGCCGGTCAGACAGCTTAGGATGTGGCAGAAAGCATTGCCGGATACTTCGTTTGTCAATCTGTATGGTCCAACGGAAATCACCTGCAACTGTACTTATTATCCGGTTGAGCGGATGTATGCAGATGGGGAAAAGCTTCCGATCGGAAGAGCCTTTCCGGGGCGAAGGGTGTTCCTTTTGGATGAGCAGGAACAGATCCTACAGGTGCCGGGAAAAATCGGAGAAATCTGTGTGGCAGGGGAATCCTTGTCTGAAGGATATTACAGGAATCCGGAGGAAACGAAGAAACGGTTCCGGATGATTCACTTTTCCGGACAGAAAGAAGAGAGGTGCTATTGCACCGGAGATCTTGGATATTACGATGATGAAGGAATGCTTTATTTTTCCGGCAGGAAGGACTTTCAGATCAAACATATGGGACACCGCATTGAACTGGAAGAGATCGAAAGCACACTGAATCAGGTGGAAGGTGTAGAGAGAAGCTGCTGTCTGATGGATGAGCGGAGAAACAGACTGATCGCATTTTACCTGGGTGGGGCGGATCCGGGAGATGTCAGAGCATATTTGAAAAAGCATTTTCCGGTTTATATGATTCCCCACAAAATACAAAAAACGGAGGAAATGCCGTTAAATAAAAACGGAAAGACTGACAGAAATTATTTCAGAAAAAAACTGGAGGTGGGAATGTGATGGAAATGGAATGTCTGGAACATGGCATCATGAAGTATGGAACGCCGCTTTATATCTATGATATTGACCGGCTCTCCGAAACGGTCGCGTTCTTTCGGGAGAAGCTTCGGGGAAGAGCAGGAATCTGCTTTGCGATGAAAGCAAATTCATTTCTTGTGAAACAAATGGCTGCGCTTACGGATCGGATCGAGGTATGCTCCATGGGTGAATTTGAGATTTGCCGCAAGCTTCAGATCGAACCAGAAAAACTTTTCATATCAGGTGTCCTGAAGAAAAAAGAAGATCTATATGAAATTATGAATTTCTACCGGGGAGCGTGCACATATACAGTCGAATCATTGAATCAGTTCCATTATATGGCTGACTGGTGTGATATCAATCATGAGGTTATTCCGGTATATCTAAGGCTGACCAGCGGAAATCAGTTCGGGATGGATGAGGAGACGATTCGGAATCTGATCTCGATCCGAAAGATGTGTCCGTATCTGAAGATCCAGGGGATTCATTATTTTTCCGGGACACAGAAGAAATCGGCTGAAAAGATCAGGAAGGAACTGACATATCTGGATCAGTTTTGCTGTGAACTGGAAGAAAGAACGGGCTATCAGATCGAAGAACTGGAGTACGGACCGGGACTTGCGGTCTCGTATTTCGAGGGCCAGACGGATCATTTAGAAGCGGATGTTGAAGAAATTGCGGAGACACTTGCAAAAATGCGATGGAAAGGAAGTGTGATGCTGGAAATGGGGCGTGCACTTGCGGCAACCTGCGGGTACTATCTTACCACGGTCAGAGATACAAAGAAAAATGGGAATCATTATTACTGCATCGTAGACGGAGGAATCCATCAGATCCATTATGACGGGCAGATCCGTGGCATGTATTTGCCGAGGATCCGCGTCAGTCCTGAAAAAAGTCAGGGAACAAAACGCGAATGGACGATCTGTGGATCTTTGTGTACGGTGAATGATGTGCTGGTACAGAGGGCTGAATTCACAGATCTGAAAGCAGGGAATGTGTTGATATTTGAACGGGCCGGAGCATATGCAATGACGGAAGGAATGGCTTTATTTTTAAGCCATGAACTGCCGCAGGCTGTGTTCTACAGCAAAGAGATGGGCTGGCGGCTCGTACGGGAAGAACAGCAGACTTACGAATGGAATATGGAAAGGGAGACAAAAGATGGAAAAATTATTGGATATATTAATGGAGATTGATGACAGTATTGACTGGAAGGCACAGAAGGCGCTTGTAAATGACAGACTTCTGGATTCGTTTGCGGTGATTTCACTGATTGCGGAACTGGAGGAACAGTTTGACATTGAAATTGAAGCAGCGGAGATCATTCCTGAGAATCTGAATTCTGTGGATGCGATCTGGAAGATGATACAAAGGCTGAAGGAGAATTAACATGGCTTATCATACGTCGATTTATCTGTTCGTGTTTCTGCCTGTTGTACTGCTGGTCTATCAGCTGACTCCGAAAAAGCTGCGGTGGATGACACTGCTCCTCTCCGGATATGTGTTTTTCTGGACGATCAGCGGAAAACTGGTCCTGTATCTGATCGGCACAACATTGTTTACTCATTACATTGGTGTCTGGATGTCCTGGATGAAACTGCAGTGCGAAACTGCAGTTTCCGGACTGACTAAAGAAGAGAGCAGCATCGTAAAAAAGCGATATAAACAGAAAGAAAAATGGATCCTTATAGGTGGGATCCTTGGATTACTCTTGGCACTTGCATACTTGAAATATTATAATTTCTTTGCAAAGAATATAAATGTAATAATAGGAGCTTGGGGAGGCTTGTATGCATTACAGACAAAAGAGCTTCTCCTTCCTATTGGTATCTCTTTCTATACGCTTCAGGCAATCGGCTATATGGCGGATGTATATTGGGGAAAATTGAAAGTAGAGCAGCATCCCGGAAAGCTTGCTCTTTTTCTGGGCTTTTTTCCACAGATCATGGAAGGTCCGATCAGCATGTATTCGCAAACGGCAGACACGCTCTGGCAAGGGGCACCGATAACCGGAGAGAATCTCTCAAAGGGCAGCGTGCGCATTCTCTGGGGACTATTCAAGAAAATGATCATTGCGGACCGACTTTATGTATTTGTGCAGGCAATCTTTGAACATTATGAAATGTATCACGGTGTTATGATTGCGGCAGCGGCAGTTGCCTATACGGTTCAGCTCTACATGGAGTTCTCCGGATGTATGGACATCATTATTGGAAGCGGAAGGATGTTCGGAATTACACTTCCCGAGAATTTTCGACAGCCGTTTGCTTCGCGGAGCGCGGCAGAATTCTGGAGACGCTGGCATATTACACTTGGCGTATGGTTTAAGACTTATGTATTTTATCCGGTTTCCGTTTCCGGACTGGTGAAAAGATGGAATAAATTCGGAAGAAAGCATTTGGGAAAGTATTTGACCAAGCTGGGCGTATCAGCTTTGTCACTGTTCCCGGTATGGATCTGCAATGGGCTTTGGCATGGAGCAAGGTGGAGTTACATTTTTTACGGAATGTATTATTTTGTGATTCTGCTCGGCGGTATTGCGATAGAGCCTGTCAGAAATAAGGTGCTTGACGCATGTCACATCAATGAAAATGCATGGTATTTCCGGTTGATTCAGATCCTCAAAACGTGGATGATCATTTTTACCGGAGAATTGTTCTTTCGGGCAAACGGACTGCGTGCAGGAATTTCGATGTTCTTCAGCATGTTCCGGAATTTTGAACTACAACGACTGTGGGATGGAACCATGCTGACATTTGGACTCGATCAAGCAGATTATCTGGTCGTTGTGGTCGGGTGCGTGGTTGTGGCAATTGTAGGAATGATGAAAGAAAGGAATCTGCTGGGAGAGGCAGGACTTCAGAAATTATGTCTGCCGATGAGATGGGCGATTTATTATGGCCTGATTTTGGCAGTTGTAATTCTGGGAGCATATGGAATCGGTTATCAGCAGGTGGATATGATTTATGCAGGATTTTAAAAATATAGGAAAGAGAGCAGGAAAAGTTGCCCTCTTTCTGGCAATCTTATTCGTGATTTTTGAATTGATGGCAGAAAGAATGGAGATTGCCCTGATTAAAAATGACAATCTCGTGCAGAGCAGGAACAAAAGTCTGTTTCGGATCCAGAGGGAACCCCAAGACAGCATTGATGTGATTGTTCTGGGAGACAGCCTGAGTTATGCGTCTATTTCACCGATGGAATTGTGGGAGGAGCATGGAATTACAGGATATGTATGCGGACAGTCAGGACAGAAGATCCAGGAAACCTATCATATGCTGGAAACTGCTTTTGAGACGCAGTCTCCGAAGCTGGTCATACTGGAAACGAACACTTTGTTTCGGGGAAGAACGGGGCTGGAAGGGATCAAGGAAACCATAGAGGCATGGGGAAATTATTATATTCCGATTTTTCGCGGACATGATATCTGGAAATCATTTCTGATCGACAAAAAGTATCCGGAAGAGAGTTATAAAGGGTTTTCGTTCCGCTGTGATGTTCAGCCATATAAAAAAGGAAATTACATGCTGGAAACAGAACAAAAAGAAGAGATGCCTGATATCGTGGTTAAATATATGGAAAGTATTCAAAAACTCTGTTATAAAAAGGGTGCCGAGCTTCTTCTAGTGGGAACACCATCGCCGGTCAATTGTAATTACCGACGACATAACAGTATCAGTGCTTATGCAGAATCTAATTCTCTGGATTACCTGGATATGAATCTCAGGTTGGATGAAATAGGAATCGACTGGGAAACGGACAGCCTGGATAAGGGAGATCATCTGAATCTGTCAGGAGCAGAGAAAGTGACAAAGTATCTGGGAGACTATCTGGAGGAGCACTATGAGCTTCCGGATCACCGGGGAGAAAATTCTTACAGAGGCTGGGAAAAAGAGGCGCAAGAGTATGAACAGAAGGCGCAATTACATTTGGAACAAATGGCAGCAAAGTAAAGGAATCGCAGGGATAGTCTGTGCATATAATGTGGAAAAGAGATGGGTGAGGAGGAAAAACTATGTTATCAATTGTTCAAACAATTAATGCTTATCTGTCGGACTATATTCTGGTGTTTCTTTTGGTGGCAGTTGGACTTTGGTACACAATTAAGACAAGGTTCGTTCAGGTGAGGTGTTTTGGAGCCGGTCTTAAGAAAATTTTCGGTGATATTTCTTTTAAGGGAGGAGCACACGGAGGCGGAATGAGCTCATTCCAGGCTGTAGCAACAGCAATCGCAGCTCAGGTAGGTACGGGAAATATCGTAGGAGCTGCTGGAGCGATTCTTACCGGTGGACCGGGAGCCATTTTCTGGATGTGGATCATTGCATTTCTGGGAATGGCAACGATTTATGCAGAAGCAACTCTTGCACAAAAGACGAGAATCAAGGATTCAGAAGGGAATATCCAGGGAGGCCCGGTGTACTATATAACCAGGGCATTCCAGGGCAGATTAGGAAAATTCCTGGCCGGATTCTTTGCAGTTGCAATCATTCTGGCGCTTGGTTTCTTTGGGTGTATGGTACAGTCCAACTCCATTGGCTCCACAATCCACACAGCATTTGGCATCCCTTCATGGATCGTTGGTGTTGGCCTAGTTGTGATCTGCGCTTTTATCTTTATGGGTGGGGTAGACCGTCTTGCTTCTGTTACTGAAAAGCTCGTTCCGGTCATGGCAGCTGTTTTCTTATTAGGAGCGCTGGGGGTGCTGATTGCCCGTATTAAATACGTTCCTGCTACATTTTTCATGATCTTCCGGTATGCATTCCAGCCACAGGCAATCATTGGCGGTGGCCTGGGCGCAGCTTTAAAAATTGCTGTCAGCCAGGGGGCAAAGAGAGGGCTTTTCTCAAACGAAGCCGGCATGGGTTCTACACCGCATGCTCATGCGCTTGCGCAGGTTAAGAATGCACATGAACAGGGAACAGTTGCTATGGCAGGTGTGTTTATTGACACATTCGTTGTTTTGACTTTAAATGCGTTGGTTATTATTTCCACATTATATACAGCTG
The DNA here is from genome assembly GCF_052065395.1 of Bariatricus sp. HCP28S3_F11. NCBI lineage: Bacteria > Bacillati > Bacillota > Clostridia > Lachnospirales > Lachnospiraceae > Bariatricus > Bariatricus sp. HCP28S3_F11. Next base: position 50,075 of record NZ_JBQHUC010000019.1, read on the forward strand.
ATGGACCTCTTGCGGGAGGATATACAGGTGGCGTGGTGGAAACATTAAATAAAGCGAATCTCGCACAGACCGCATTCGGAGTAGTCTATGGAGAAAAACTGGGATCCGCTTTCGTGGCAGTCTGCCTGTTCTTCTTCGCATTCTCCACGATTCTCGGATGGAATCTGTTCGCGAAAATCAATGTGAATTATCTGTTCGGACCGAAAGCAATCAAGCCGTTTCTTATGATTGCTTTGGTGTTTATTTTCCTTGGAACACTTGCATCCAACGATCTTGTATGGGAACTTTCTGATATGTTTAACCAGTTAATGGTTATTCCGAATGCAATCGCCCTATTTGCGCTGACGGGTGTGGTTGTAAAGAGTATGAAGGAAGACGGAAAATAAAAAGCCGATACAGATTGCATCGGCTGAGAGAAAAGAGAGGATCTATATAAAAGGTGCCGGCCCTTTGGGCGGGCACCTGATTTTTTAGGCGGACATCCTGACATCCATACAGAGTCGGTATCATCTATGATTGCCGGCGTCCTTTTAATTTATGCTTTAAGTATAATAGTAAAATATGGAAAGAATGTGACCATGGACTTAAGAAATTTTGAAAAATATTAAGAACATCTAAAGTACTTCTAAAAAAAGTATTCTCCCTGATATGTTACTTCGGAAATCAAAAAGAATCGCTTGACATATATAGATTGCCGATATATAATGAAAATGCAAAATATATAGATTGTCGATATATCGAAGATCAACATATGAAAGGGGAAGTATTTATGACAGTAGATAAAAGTTTGATTTCCGGAAGCACAGCAATGCTGATACTGAAACTCCTGGAAGAGAAAGATATGTATGGCTATGAGATGATTGAGACGCTCAGGGAGAAGTCGAATCATGTATTTGAACTGAAGGCGGGGACTCTTTATCCGCTTCTGCACTCCATGGAAGAGAAGGGATGGCTGACTGGCTATGAACAGGAATATGGCGGTAAGCTTCGTAAATATTACCGGCTGACCAGGGAAGGAAAGAAACAGCTTTCTGCAAAGAAAGCAGAGTGGAAGGAGTATTCCACAGCGGTTGTGAATGTGCTGGGAGGTGTGCTTTATGACCCGGCTTGATTATCTGAAGCTTTTGACAGAACAGATTCGCTGCAAAAAGGCAAGACCGATGATTGAAGAAGAATATCAGGCCCATATTGACGATCAGAAGCTGGACTTCATGGCGCAGGGCATGAGTGAAGCGGAAGCAGAAGAAGCGGCTGTGAGGGAGATGGGAGATCCGGTAGAGGCAGGCGTACAGCTTGACAGGATCCACAGACCGAAGATGGATATGAAGCTGATCGCTATGATTGTCATACTTGGTATATCGGGAGTTGCCATACAGGTTTTCCTGGAGAGAACAGCAATACTCTGCGGAGCAGGTGATTATCTCGCAGAATCTTATAATCCGGCGGGGCTCAAGTGTATTTTGTGGACGGCAGCAGGAAGCATTTTGATGTTGGGAGTCTGTTTTGTGGATTACACGCTGCTTGGTAAATATGCACTCCGGATCTGGGCTGCAATGATGATACTGATGGCGCTATATCGGGTGTTAGGCAGAACTGTGAATGGAATATATCCAAAACAGGGACTGTTTTACTGTGTTCTGGTTCCGGTTTTTGCGGGCATTGTTTTTCGTTTTCGCGGAGCGGGAAAACAAGGGATGATGAAATGTATTCTCATATTGGTATTATCAACGGTACTTCCACTGGTTTTAAATTCAAGTGTGTATATGATTTTGTTCTATATGACAGGAGTATGTATTTTAATACTGGCCGTTCATAAACGGTGGTTCGGGAGAGAGAAAAAGCGGCAGTACATATTAATGGCTGGGGTGACGGCCGTGATACCTGCGGGGATTTTGGGAATCATGGTGTCTACAGGTCAGCTATTTCTTGCAGCGTACCAGAGCGACAGATTGAAGCAGATATTCAGCTTCCGGTCTTCTGAAAACTATATGTATCAGATTGTTCTGGAGAATCTGAGAAAAGCAGCGGATGCAGTTGCGGGAAGAGAAGGGGTCATAATTGATGAATCAACAAATATGATCTGGAGTGAAGTGAGAAGTGATTATGTCTGGGTGTTTATTTTTAAAGTGATTGGAACATGGCAGGGAATTTTGTTCACATTTGCATTGGCGGGATTTCTGGGAGCTTTGATCTGGATCGTACGAAAACAAAAAAATCAGCTCGGCTATGTGGTCGGAATGGCCTGTGTTCTGATGATGGCAGCGGAGATTTTGGTGTATCTGGGGATGAACTCAGGAGTTTTCTATCCTGTATCGGTGTATTTGCCGTTTTTCAGCTATGGAGGAAGTAATATGATGGTCACCTATTTGTATATGGGGATTCTGCTGTCTATTACCAGAAATCAGAATATTGTGAAGGCGGGATAACCTTTTGAATCTATGAGTTTTGGTTACTTTTTGCGAAATCAGAACCTTGTGTTTGAAGCTTGTACATTGTATGCAAAATAGTACAAGATTGTTAAAAAAATGACTGGGAAAAGAAGAAAACTCATGTTATGATTTGAATCAGAAACGAGATACATTATTATGATTGAGAAAATTCTTTTTGGAGGGTAAGAAGTTGAGAAACGCAGACGCAAATGTAATCAAGATCAAACATGAAGTGTTGGAAGAAGTAGCACGTCTGGCTTTTGACGGGGAACTTGAGGAGCATAAGGACGATATTGCAATGAAGTTGATTCCGGGCCCGCTCCCGCAGTTCCGTTGTTGCATTTACAAGGAACGTGAGATTATCAGACAGCGTGTTCGTCTGGCTGAAGGAAAAGCGCCTGGAATTAAGAATGATGGAAATGTAATACAGGTTATCAGTTCGGCATGTGAGGACTGTCCCATTTCCAGCTATGTTGTGACAGAAAACTGTCAGAATTGTCTGGGAAAAGCATGTATCAATGCCTGTAAATTCGGTGCAATTGAAGCGGGACGTGACCGTTCCCACATTGATGCTTCCAAATGTAAAGAATGTGGAAAATGCGCACAGGCCTGTCCGTACAATGCAATTGCTCATTTGAAGAGACCATGCAAATTCAGCTGTCCGGTAGATGCGATTTATTATGATGAAAATGGTATTTCCGTTATCGATGATTCAAAGTGTATTCGTTGTGGAAAATGTGTTCACAGTTGTCCGTTCGGAGCAATCGGATACAAATCCTCCATTGTAAATGTAATTAAAGCAATCAAATCCGGTAAGAAAGTATACGCGATGCTGGCACCGGCAACAGAAGGACAGTTCGGTGTGGACATCACCATGGAAAGCTGGAAAAAAGCAATGAAAGAAGTTGGATTTACGGACTTCATTGAAGTGGGACTTGGTGGTGATCTAACTGCGAAATATGAAGCAGAAGAATGGGTTGAAGCCTATAAAGACGGACGTAAAAAAGTAACCTCCTGCTGTCCGGGATTTGTCAATCTGGTACGGAAGCATTATCCGGAATTGAGTGATATGATCTCTACAACGGTTTCTCCGATGTGTGCAGTTTCCCGCCTGGTGAAGGCAAAAGAACCAGATGCGGTTACCGTATTTATCGGACCATGTCTTGCAAAGAAATCAGAGATTGCAGATCAGAGGATTGAAGGAAATGCAGACTATGCCCTGACTTACAGTGAAATCCGTGCAATTATGCGTGCGAAGGGCGTTGCTCTGGAACCGGCAGACAATACTTATCAGGAATCTTCTGTATTTGGAAAGCGATTCGGAAATTCCGGCGGTGTTTCAGATGCTGTGATGCAGAGTATGAAGGAAGCCGGTGAAGAACTGGATATTAAAGTGTACAAGGCAAATGGTGCAGTTGAATGTAAGAAATCACTGCTGCTTATGAAAGTCGGACGTCTGCCTGAGGATTTCATCGAAGGAATGGCTTGTGAAGGCGGATGTGTCGGAGGACCAAGTGCTTTTAAAGATCAGATGCTCGCAAAGAAATCCAGAGATTCGCTGATCAAAGAAGCAGATGCGAGAGGAATCTGTGAGAACCTGAAGAATTATGATGAGACTTCATTCTCTATGCACAGAGAATAAACATTATTAAAAAGGGAGTGCTGAGGCGCTCCCTTTTTTTAGATTCTAATTTGAGACCATGGATTATTTTGATATTTTAAATACGACACCCTCATCCTTCCAGACCTGATCGGTATAGTGAATCTCCAGATTCATCCAGTCTGTCGGAACTTCCAGACAGAGATACCCACTTAGTGAAGAACCGGGAGCAATGGAACCATCCATCTGCTGACGGTCCGTGTTCGCGGCAAGGGCGGTAAAAGCATTGACGCTATAGTCAAGCTTTATTTCATTACAATAGGATTCAAAACTTGCCATGCTGCTGACGGTGATATCCTTTTCCGCCTGATTGGTAATCGTAAGGTTGACAAAGACAAATACATTGCCTTCCTGAGGGGAAGCCCATTCGTCACCTTTGGATTCCTCGTAATCGGTTACCTGAATGGAGATATCATTCAGCGTAGCGGTGTCGCCAAGTGCATAGGAGGTGTCATCTCCACCCGTTTTTGTGGTATCATCTGTCTGAGGATCCTGAGAATCCTGGGATGACTTTGTAAACGGAAGTAGATCTTTGCTGATTAGACCGGATTTTACGGCGACAACTACGATCAGGATGACTGCGAGCAGGAAAATCAGAATCATTCCTGCTAATTGTTTCTTTTTCTTTTTGGACCTTCTTCCGGATCTGCTTTGACTGGATGAAGAACGTTTGCCTGATTTGGGGGAAGAACCTTTTGATTTCCGGTTGCTGCCTTCTGACCGTTCAGTCTTCCGTCCGGGCTTTTCCGGTTCCGAAGGTTCTATTGCATCTTCTGTATCATAAAGTGTATAATCTGTATGATCATCATCAGTCTCATCTGGTATCAGGGATGTTGCCGGATAACGTTTCCGGCAGGAATCGCAGAGATAATATCCCGGATACTTTTTACTGGGACGTACATCAGATCCACATCTGGGGCATTTCATATGGTACTCTCCTCTATATATTTCTCTAATTTTGCTGTATGCAAATTTAAGTGCCTATGTGGACATTATAGCATATCAAAGTAAAAAAACAAGTAAAGGTCACAGAATATTTAGAAATCCATGGAATGGATTTCTTGTTTTCCGGATAGGAAAGTGTTATGATTATCATAAGTATCGGCTTCATTTGGGTAAGAAAAATACCGATGGATAGAAGAAAGCGAGGCAGAGAACATGGATTATAAAGAGGTACTTGAAAATGCAAGAGAATCGATAGGAAATTATTGTAAAGCCTGTCCGGTATGTAATGGAAAAGCATGTGGGAAACAGATACCGGGACCGGGAGCGAAAGGTGTTGGGGACACGGCTATTCGCAATTATGAGAAATGGCAGGAGATCCGTGTAAACATGGATACCATCTGTGACGGAGGAGTAATAGATTCATCCTGTGAGCTGTTCGGACAGAAGTTTGCGTATCCGTTTTTTGCCGGTCCGGTTGGTGCAGTGAATTTACATTATAGTGAGAAATATGATGATATTTCCTATAATCAGGTTCTTGTATCTGCATGTGCGCAGAATGGAATTGCGGCATTTACCGGAGACGGAGTGAATCCGCTGGTTATGGAAGGAGCGACTGCGGCAATCAAGGAGAGCGGCGGCATGGGTGTTCCGACCATCAAACCGTGGAATCTGGAAACGATTCAGGAGAAAATGCAGTTGGCGATCGAATCAGGAACATTTGCGGTTGCCATGGATGTGGATGCTGCCGGACTTCCGTTTCTGAAAAACATGACACCGCCGGCAGGAAGCAAGAACGTCAAGGAACTTGCGGAAATTGTGAATATGGCAGGCGTGCCGTTTATCGTGAAAGGTGTTATGACGGTCAAAGGAGCGCTGAAAGCAAAAGAAGCAGGAGCAGCAGCAATCGTGGTTTCCAATCACGGAGGACGTGTTCTGGATCAGTGCCCGGCGACGGCAGAAGTCCTGGAAGAAATTGCAGACGCAGTAGGAGATTCTATGAAGATTCTGGTGGACGGCGGAATCCGCTCCGGAACAGATATCTTTAAAGCACTTGCACTCGGAGCAGACGGAGTTCTGATCTGCAGACCGTTTGTTGTTTCTGTGTATGGAGGCGGGGCAGAAGGCGTGAAGACCTATATTGAAAAACTGGGAGCTGAACTGAAAGACACGATGCAGATGTGCGGGGCACATTCTCTGAGTGAAATCACCAGAGATATGGTGCGTTACTGCTAGATAAAGGAGATACAAAAAGTTATGGGGATGAAAGTGAATGCAGAACTGCCATTGCCGTCAGATTTGAAAAATGAATATCCGTTATCGGAAAAGATCAAGGAGATCAAGGCAAAAAGAGACGCGGAGATCAGAGATATTTTTACTGGAAAATCCGATAAATTTGTTGTCATTATCGGACCTTGTTCAGCGGATAATGAAGATTCTGTCTGCGAATATGTGAATCGTCTGGCTGAAGTAAATGAAAAAGTTTCTGAAAAATTGATGATCATTCCAAGAATTTATACGAATAAACCCAGAACAACAGGAGAAGGATATAAAGGAATGCTGCATCAGCCGGATCCGGATAAGGCTCCGGATCTTCTGGCAGGGATTATCGCGATCCGAAAAATGCATATCCGTGCGATTGAAGAGACGCATCTGACCGCTGCCGATGAGATGCTGTATCCGGAAAACAGAAGTTATCTGGATGATATCTTATCTTACGAAGCAATCGGGGCCCGTTCCGTTGAGAATCAGCAGCATCGTCTGACAGCAAGCGGTATGGATATTCCCATCGGCATGAAGAACCCGACCAGTGGAGATCTGGGAGTCATGCTGAATTCCGTTGTGGCTGCACAAAGCGGACATCGCTTTATTTACCGTGGACAGGATGTGTCGACAGACGGAAATGAGCTTGCACATGTGATTCTACGAGGCGGTGTTGATAAATACGGAACCTGTATTCCGAACTATCACTATGAAGACTTGAGAAGATTGGAGAGTCTGTATTATAAGAAAGATTTGAAGAATCCGGCGGTTATCATAGATGCCAACCATTCTAACTCGAATAAACAGTACAAAGAGCAGCTGAGAATTGTAAGCGAAGTGCTGCATACACGGAAATACAATCCGGATCTTCGCGGACTGGTGAAAGGGGTTATGGTAGAGAGTTATCTGCTGGAAGGCCGCCAGGATATCTGTTCTCATATGGAATACGGAAGATCGATCACAGATCCATGTATTGGATGGGAAGATACGGAAAAATTAATTTATAAGATAGCAGAAGAATGCTAAAGAGACAGCGGGGAAGGAGAGTCGGGGGGGGGGGGGGGGGGGGGGGGGGGGGGGGGGGGGGGGGGGGGGGGGGGGGGGGGGGGGGGGGGGGGGGG